>JAKOWQ010000430.1 GCA_029781465.1 Pseudomonadota bacterium | reverse complement strand
ATTTCACTCCGGCCGACGACGACGCGGTGATCGTGGTCACCGCGACCAAGCGCGAGCAGACGCTGAAGGACGTGCCGGTTGCGGTTTCGGTCGCCAGCGGCGAGGCGCTTGAACGCACACAGGTGCGCGACCTCAAGGATCTCCAGGTGCTGGTTCCGGCGTTGCGCGTGACCCAGCAGCAAAGCTCTGCCCAGACCAATTTCATTATCCGCGGCTTTGGCAACGGGGCCAACAACGCCGGGATCGAGCCGTCGGTCGGGGTATTCGTGGACGGGGTCTATCGCAGCCGCGCCGCCGCCCAGATCGGGGATTTGCCCGATGCGCTGCGGGTCGAGGTGCTGCGCGGGCCGCAATCGACGCTGTTCGGCAAGAACGCCAGCGCCGGGGTGATCTCGATCGTCACGCGCGAGCCCTCGTTCCAGTTTCACGGTTCGCTTGAGGGCAGCTACGGCAACTTCGGCGCCACCGTGGTCAAGGGTTATGTCACCGGGCCGGTGAGCGAGAACATTGCCGCCAGCCTGGCCGCCGGGATCAACCGGCGCGATGGCTATGTGCGCGATCTGGGCACCGGCGAGAAGGCCAACGAGCGCGATCGCTGGTTCGCGCGCGGGCAAATGAAGTTTGCCCCCAGCGACGTGTTCTCGGTCCGCCTGATCGCCGACTATGACCGGATCGACGAGGATTGCTGCGCGGTGGTCAACCTGCGCCGATCGAGCGCCACAGCGGCGGTCGAGGCGCTGGGCAGCCATGTCAACGCGGCGGCAACGCCGTTTGCCGACGTGACCTGGTCCAACTTCGCTTCGAGCAACAGGATCGAGAACTGGGGCGTCTCGGCCCAGGCGGACTATCAGGTAGGGCCGCTCAAGGTCACCTCGATCACCGCCTGGCGCGAGAGCCACAGCCTGACCAACCAGGATTCGGACTTCACCAGCGCGAACCTGATCGGGCAGAACCGGGGCGATACGGACATTTCCACTTTCACCCAGGAACTGCGCGCCTCGGTGGGCTTCCTCGACGTGTTCAACGCCATGCTGGGCGCGTTCTACTTTCACGAAAACGTGAGCAGCGCGAATGTGCTGACCTATGGATCGCAATTCCGCGCCTATGCAGACCTGCTTTCGGGCGGCGGGATCACCACGCTCGAAACCGCGCTCTACGGATCGAACACCGGCCGGTTCTTCGCCGCCGGGCAAGGACTGACCGATCGGTTCGCGATGAGCAACGCCGCCTGGTCGGTGTTCGGCAATGTCGATTACAAGGTCCGCCCGGGGGTGACCGTGACGCTGGGGGGGAACTATACCCGCGACGCCAAGGATGTCAGTTCCAACACCGTCAGCACCGATACCTTCTCGGCCCTGGTCCTGTCGAACTATGGCGCCTCGGCGCTCAAGCCGTTCCAGTTCCTGCCGCCGTTCCTCAACTTTCCCAATGCGGTGGAAAGCGGCAAGACCCGCGACGGCGACTGGTCGTGGAACGCGCGGCTGGCGGTCGATCTCTCGCCCAGGGTGCGCGCCTATCTGAGCTATGCCACCGGGTTCAAGGCCAGCTCGTTCAACCTCTCGCGCGATAGCCGCCCGCTGGCGGCGGACTATGCGGCGCTGGGGAGCGCCGGTCTGCTGGTGCCCAACCTGTCGACCGGATCGCGCTTTGCCGGCCCGGAGGATGCCAAGGTATGGGAGCTGGGCATCAAGGGTGACTGGGGCGTTGCCAGCGCCAATCTCACCCTGTTCAAGCAGACCATCGACGGTTTCCAGTCGAACATCTTCACCGGCACCGGCTTTGCCCTGGCCAATGCCGGGCGCCAATCGATCCGCGGCGCCGAGTTCGACGGGCAGGTGCGCCCCTACAGCGATCTGACGCTAAGCCTGTCGCTGGTGGTGCTCGATCCCAAGTATGACAGCTTTCCCAATTCACCGCTGGGCGATCTGACCGGCAAGCGCCCCGCCGGGATACCCGCGCTCTCGGCGACATTTGGCGCGCAGTGGAGCCACAAGTTCGGCAACGGCGATCGCCTGACGCTGCGCAGCGATTTCCACTATGAAAGCGCGACGCAAGTGGTCGATGGCCTGCCCGGCTTCATCCAGCGTGATGCGGCGGGCAATGTCGTCAGCTACCAGCCGGCCTTCGATGCCGCGCGCCCCTTCCGCCGCGATGCCGACGATCTGGGCGCCTCGATCACCTATGGCCTTGCGGGCGGCCTCGAACTGTCGGTCTGGGGGCGCAACCTGCTCGACGACCGCACGATCATCACCGTGTTCGATTCGGTCGCCCAGCCGGGCTCGATCTCGGGCTATACCAACCAGCCGCGCACCTACGGGGCATCGGTGCGGTTCAAGTGGTAGGCTAAAGCTCCCGCAATGCCTGGGCCGGTTTCGCGCGCAGCAGCGGCAGCGAACCGGCCAGCGCGAAGCCCACGACAAGCACCAGGCCCAGAGCGAGTACGCCCAGCACCTGGCCCCAGCCCGGCAGCCAGTCGAAGGCGAACAGCTTGACCACCACCAGCCAGGCCAGCGCGCTGCCCAGCGCCAGCGCGACCCCTGCCAGCAGCAGGCCCAGCAGCGCATATTCGGCCAGTTGCAGCGCCAGCAGCTGACGGCGGCTGGCACCCAGCACGCGCAGGATCACGTTGTCGTAAAGCCGGCTGGCCCGCGCCGCCGCGATCGCGCCGAGCAGCACCGCGATCCCGGCCAGCACCGCCACCGATGCCGCGGAAAGGATCGCCAGGCTGACCTGCCGCAGCAGATCGCGCGCCTGGCTCAGGATGCCGCCAACCTCGATCACCGAGCTGGCGGGAAAGGCGCGAACCAGCGCGCGCAGCAATTCCCCACGCGGTTGCCCCTTGGGCAGGTCGATCGTCGCGGCCATGTTGTGCGGGGCGTCGGCAATCGCGTTGGGGCTGAATACCAGCACATAGTTGAAACCCATCGAATCCCAGTCGATCCGCCGCAGCGAGGCGATCCGCGCCGTGCGCTCCACACCCAGCAGGCCGATGGTCAGCTCGTCCCCGATCTTGAGGTCGAGCGCCTCGGCCAGCTTTTCGTCGATCGAGACGAGCGGCTCGCCGGCATAGCCGCGCGGCCACCAGGCGCCCTTGGTCACCACGTTTCCTTCGGGCACGTCCTCGCTGTAAGTCAGCCCGCGCTCGCCGCGCAGCGGCCAGGCCTCGTCGGGGATCTGCTTGAGATCGGCCACGCGGGTCATCCGCCCGGCCGGACCATAGGCAAGGATCGCGCCGCGCAGCGAGGGCACGGTGCGGACACGGGCCGAAGGTGCGACCTGGGCCACGGCCTGGCGGAATTCGCCCACCCGCTCGCGGGGCACGTCGAGGACGAAATAGTCGGGCGCGCGCTGGGGTACCCGCGCGGCGATATTGGCATCGAGGCTGGTCTGGATCGCGGCCAGCATGACGAAGGCGGACAGGCCAAAGCCCAGCGCGGTCACCAGCGCCCCGGTCTGCGCGCCGGGCCGGTGCAGGTTGGCGAGTGCAAGACGCAGCAGCGGGCGCTCGGGCCGGGGCAGGCGCGCGGCGAGGCGGCGGATGCCCAGGCCCAGGGCACCCAGCAGTATCAGCAGCCCCAGCGCCCCGCCCAGAAACCACAGCGCCAGCAGCGGCTGCCGGGCGGTGGCAAGCGCCAGCGCGGCGATCCCGCCCATTCCCAGGGCAACCAGCAGCACCGCATCGCGCCAGCGCCGTGCCAGCGGGGAGACCCGCGCCCGCATCAGCGCCATGGCCGGGA
>JAKOWQ010000440.1 GCA_029781465.1 Pseudomonadota bacterium | reverse complement strand
GGGACCAGCAACGGTTACGGCCTCGGGGTCTACAACCGGATCGTCGGTGGACGCCGGGTGATCGACCATGGCGGCGAATCGGTCGGTTTTCTCTCGCAGAATTCGATCTGGCCGGACGACAAGGTGGCGATCGTGGTGCTGACCAATGCCGATTTCGGCGGAGTCCAGACCAAGCTGACCAGTGGCATCGCCGAAATCGTCCTGCCCAAGGCACAGCAGGCCAAGGTCGACGAAAAGGATCGCACCGCCGATGCAAGGGCCGGGGTGGCGGCGCTGGCCGCGGGCCGGTTCGATCCCGCGCTGTTCACCGACAACGCCCGCTATTTCTTCTCCGCCGAGGTCCGCGCCGACTATCGCGCCAGCCTGGCACCGCTCGGGCCGCTCAAGGCGATCGAACCGACCCGCCCGCCGCGGCTGCGCGGCGGCTTCGTCAACCGGGTATTCAAGCTGACCTTCGCCAAGCGCACCCTGTATCTTTCAACCTACGCCGAACCGGGCGAGCACGGCCGCTGGGAACAGTTCATGATCGGGGATTAGAGCCAGCCGATCCGGCGAAACCGGACCCACAGGCCGCCGCACACCGCAGCCATAGCGCCGACCGCCGCCGGATAGCCCCAGCGCAAATGCAGTTCGGGCATGAACTGGAAATTCATCCCGTAGATGCCCGCGATCGCGGTCGGCACCGCGAGGATCGCGGCCCAGGCGGCGAGCTGGCGGGTGATGTCGCCCTGGCGGTGCTGTTCGAGCAGGCCGGCGGTTTCCACCACGCTGGCCAGCGTTTCGGTCAGCCCACCGATCCGGCGCAGGGTGCGGCGGACATGATCGAGCACATCGCGAAACCAGATCCGCGCCGACGGATCGACGATCGGCAGGTCGGTGGTGGCGAGCCGTTCGCAGACCTCCTCCATCGGCCCCACGATCCGCACGAAACGGCGGAACTGGCGGCGCAGGCGGAAGATTCGCCGGATCGTCGAGGGCTGGGGAAAGGCATCGATCGCGCTTTCCTCGATTGCCTGGACCGCCTCTTCCATCCGCTCAAGGATCGGCTGGTAACCGTCGACCACGAAATCGAGGATCGCATGGGCGACAT
>JAKOWQ010000420.1 GCA_029781465.1 Pseudomonadota bacterium | reverse complement strand
GTTCATCAATTCAAGCACCTTGCACGCGGTTTATCACAAGCAACATCAACCAGCGTTGACTTGCGTCATGGATGGCAAACCCGCAAATCATGCGCGCGGCGCCCGCCATGACTATCGTTCAAGCCTGAACGACCTCCGGCTGAAGATAGCGCAAATCAATCTCAAAAATCGAGATTGGCCGAAATGGCGCACCCTGACCATGTATCGCGCACGCGGCAGGGGCGATCCTTCAAGCCACGCCTGGGTCCGGATCGCCATCCGGGCGAACCGACATGGCCCGTTTGGACCGGAAATACCGGCGCAGGATGTCCCCGCAGTCGGCCTCAAGCACGCCAGCCGTCACCGTGACGCGGTGGTTGTGGCGGGGATCGGCCAGCAGATCGAACACGCTGCCCGCCGCGCCGGTCTTGGGATCGAAGGCGCCGAACACCACCCGCGCGATGCGCGCATGCACCATGGCCATCGCGCACATGGCGCAGGGCTCCAGCGTCACGTACAGCGTGCAGCCGACCAGCCGATGGTTGCTCAGGACCCGGCCGGCCTCGCGCAGCGCCACGATCTCGGCATGGGCGGACGGATCGTGGTCGGTGATGTTGCGGTTCCAGCCTTCGCCGATGCACTTGCCGGTCCCGTCGACCACCAGCGCGCCCACCGGGATTTCGTCGTCTTCGTCGCGGGCACGAGCAGCCAGCGCTAGGGCATGGCGCATCCAGTGATGGTCGTTGGCCACAGTCTCGGTCATTCAGGGGTCGCTTGGTTCGAAATCAGGCCGTTCGCCCCGGCCACGCCTATTCGGCGGGGCAATGAAGCGACCGCGCGCCAGTAGCTCGCAAACAGGCCATTCGCCCCGGCTCCGCTTATTCGGCGGGGCAATGAACGGCCCGCGAACCAGTGGTTCGCAAACAGGCCGTTCGCCCCGGCCACGCCTATTCGGCGGGGCAATGAACGACCCGCGGACCAGTGGTTCGCAAACGGGCCGTTCGCCCCGGCCCCGTCTATTCGACGGGGCAATGAAGCGACCGCGCGCCAGTGGCGCGCAAACGGTCGC
>JAKOWQ010000399.1 GCA_029781465.1 Pseudomonadota bacterium | reverse complement strand
CGCGATCAACGCCGCCGGCCAGGGCGATGTGCTGTGGGTGCCGGGGCAAAACCGCTAGCCTTGGCGGAAAATCGCCGCTAACCAGCCGCTCTTGCTGCAAGTGCGAAGAGGTGAGGCGATGCGGATTGTCGGTGTGATCGGAGCGGGACAGATGGGCACGGGGATCGCCCAGACCATCGCGCAGTTCGGGATCAAGGTGCAGCTTTCCGATCTCGATCTGGCCCATGCCGAAGCTGGCAAGGCCAAGATCGACGCCGCATTGGGCAAGCTGGTGGGGCGCGGCAAGATCACCCCGGACGAGGCCCAGGCCGCGCTTTCGCGGGTTACCCCTGTTGCCGACTATGCCCCGATGGCCGAGGCCGACCTTATCATCGAGGCCGCGACCGAGCGCGAGGAAATCAAGCGCAAGATCTTCGAGGCAGCGGGCAAGGTGCTGCGCGCAGACGCGATCATGGCGTCGAACACCAGCTCGATCCCGATCACCCGCATGGCCACATCCTCGCCCGATCCGGCGCGCTTCATCGGACTGCATTTCTTCAATCCGGTCCCGGTGATGGGGCTGATCGAGGTTATTCCCGGCCTTGCCACCAGCGCGGAAACCGTCGCGCGCACCCGCGCCTTTGCCGAGAGCCTGAACAAGCAGGTGGTCCAGGCCGAGGACGAGCCGGGCTTCGTGGTCAACCGCATTCTCCTGCCGATGATCAACGAGGCGGTCTTCGTGCTTGGCCAGGGCACCGCCAACATCGCCGATATCGACAAGGGTTGCCGGCTGGGCCTGAACCATCCGATGGGGCCGCTGGAGCTGGCCGATTTCGTCGGTCTCGACACCTGCCTCGATATCGTCCGCGTCCTCTACAACACCACCGGCGACAGCAAGTACCGCCCCGCGCCGTTCGACATTTCGCCGGTCAGGACATTGAACAGCTGGGGCAGCTCGTCGATGCTGGTACGGCGGATCAGGCGGCCGACGCGGGTGATCCGCTGATCCTCCTGCCGGGTGGAAAGCGCACCCTCGCCGTCGCTGCACTCCGCGCGCATCGAGCGGAACTTGAGCATATCGAAGAACTGGTTGCCGCGCCCAACCCGGCGCTGGACGAACAGCACCGGGCTGCCATCTTCGAACAGGATCGCCAGCGCGACGAGGAGCATCAGAGGGGCCAGAATCACCAGCGCACCAAGCGCCACCGCAAGATCGAACAGCCGCTTGAGCACGCGGTCGCGCAGGTCGAGCGGGCCGACCGAAACCCGCAGCCAGCCATGTCCGCCCCATATTCCCGCGCCGTGCGCCTCAAGCTCGGCCACGGCATCGTCGATCACTTCGCCCGAGATGTTGGCACCCTTGAGGATCATTGCCCAGTCGCGCCGCCGCTCGGGCGCGCAGCTGACGATCACGCGGTCAATCGAGCGCAGCAGCTGGCCGATCCTGTCAAGCGCCGCCGGATCATCGAGCGCGGGTTTCAGCCCGTATTCGGCGGCGGAAATCCGCACCACTCCATCCTGCTCCACCGTTGGGCCGCCATCCTCGATCAACAGTTCGTTGACCACGGTTTCGCCGCAGCGCCAGCGCACCAGGCTGCGCATCTGGGCGCGTACCCATACCACACCGATCAGCGCGGCGATCAGGCCAAGGGTATAGATCACGCGCGAGGTATCCTGGCTCGACTTCGAATAGAACGAGATGAACAGCACCGCCGCCGCCGAAAGCGCCAGCGCGCTGAGTGCCCGGCGAACGCCGTGCTGGGCGGTGCGCAGCGCGCCGATCGAGTAGGCGCCGTTATAGAGCCCCACAGTCAAGAACAGCGGCAGCACCAGTTGCGCGAGTTCCAGACCCTGAGAAAGTCCCGCGCGCCCCAGGTAGAGATAACCGGAGGCGCAATATCCGGTGAAGAGTGCCGCGATATCGCCAAGGATCAGTGCCAGGTAGCATTGCAGTCGGCGTCGCTCGAGCGGGCGGGCCTGGGGCAGGTCCGAGTTCACGCCCGGCGCCACACTGCCCCGGTGCGGGCGGGGCGTCTCCCGCCTTTCGCGCGCTGCGACCTGGTTTGCGACCTGCATGGTTTCCACTCGTACGCTGGTGTGCCTTGCGGGCACGAATCGGGCTGTGACTCAATCGGGAGCTTGCTGCAAGTGCGCAGCGATGCTCCGGTCTGCGCCGCGGGTCAATCGCGCCGGGCGGCCCTGGTTATCTCGGCAAGTTCCTGAGACAACAGCAATTCGGCCCCCTGACTGTTGGCCAGAAGCTTACGGTGCAGGTCCAGCAGCCGCTCGGTCAGCCGGGCCAGCTTTCTGCCGCGCCAGCGCGAAAGCTGCGCGGCGAGATCGCGCTCATCCTTCCAGAACACCCGCCGGGCGGCGATTTCGGCCTTGAGCAGGGCTTGCACGTCGCCGCGCGGCCCTAGCTTGCCCGCGAGGTCGGTGAGCTGTGCCGCGCGTCGCTCGAAGGCCAGCAGCAGCCCGAC
Source organism: Pseudomonadota bacterium (assembly GCA_029781465.1). Taxonomy (GTDB): domain Bacteria; phylum Pseudomonadota; class Alphaproteobacteria; order Sphingomonadales; family Sphingomonadaceae; genus Novosphingobium. The sequence continues at coordinate 12,625 of JAKOWQ010000399.1, read as the reverse complement.
CGGGTTCATTCCCAGCTCGCGCATCCGCCGCAGCTCGGCGGGCAGCTTGGCGGTCTGCCCGCCCAGCACCGCACTGACCAGCGGCGCAAAGCCATCATCCTCGGTCCGCGCCCCCACTGCCTCAAGCGTGGCCAGATCGACCTCGCGCGGGGCCGCCGGACTGGCATCGAGATAGAGCGCGAGCTTGTCGATCTCGGATCGGGCAATACGGGTATCGAGCGCGGCGGCCCGGGCGATCCGCTCGGCCATGTCGCCCGAAAGGCGCAGGCCGGCTGGTCCCGCCATCTGCCTGACTGCCTCGCTCACCGAGCGCAGATCGGGCGGGTGGAACATCGCCACCAGGGCGTCGCCACGATTGGCGAGCAGCTTGGCACTACGCGACTTGTCGCTGGCGCCGCTCGCCACCACCAGCACCGGGCAACCCTCGGTTGGGTCGGCCAGCAGGTTTTCGATCGCATCGTGGGCCTCGTCGCCGCTGGCGCGGATCCAGATGTGGCGGGTGCCGCCGAACAGCGAGGTGGACCGTGCCTCATCGCTGAGCCGCACGGGATCGCGGCGCAGGTCCGCTCCTGCCAGTTCGATCCGCTCCCCCGGCTCGGGCAGCAGTGCGGCAAGGTGTTCGGCGGCATCCTGCGCTCCGGCTTCGTCGGGGCCGCAAAAGAAGAACACCCGCGCTTCGTTCGCGGCGCGGGCGGCCAGGCCCCTGAAATCCCTTTGGGTGGCCTTCACTGCGCCGCGCGGCTGCGCAGGTGGAGCGAAACGCGGGTAACGATCCGGTCGGCCACCTGCTTCGAGAGGTTTTCAAGAGCGGTGTTTTCGGCCGCGATGGTGGCATATTCGGAGGATACCACGTCGATTCCCGCATCGGACCCGGCGGTGGCATCGAGCACGATCTCGCCGCTGGCCAGATCGACCAGCTGATAGCGCGCGCGCAGCGTGCGCCGCTCGCGCGCGATGGTATCGTCGGACAGCAGACCCAGCCCCTCCAGCCTGTCATCGAGTCGGATGTCGAGCCGATAGCGCGCGGTGCCGCTGGCGCCCGCCGCGCCCAGCCGGTCGGTCAGCGCATTGCGTACCAGCCATCCGGCCTTGCCCTCGATCGGGGCTACCTCGATCCCCGACAGTCCCTGGGCGACCGCGCCGCCGGCCCCGCCGCCATACATCGGTTGCAATCCGCAGGCGGAGAGCAGGCTTGCCGCAACAAGGATCACAAACCGCTTCATGCCACCAGATTCACCAGCCGATCGGGGACGACGATGACCTTCTTCACCGCCTTGCCATCGAGCGCACGCTGCACCTTGTCGCTGGCCAGGGCAAGGGCTTCGATTTCCTCGCGCGGCAGGCCCTTGGCGACGGTGATGGTATCGCGCAGCTTGCCCAGCACCTGGATCGCCACGGTCACCTCATCCTCGACCAGCAGCGCGGGGTCGACGCTCGGCCAGGCGGCGTCGGCGATCAACCCCTCGCCAAGGCCGGACCAGGCCTCTTCGGCCAGGTGCGGCATCATCGGTGCGGCCAGCAGCAGCAGGGCGCGGATCGCGGCCGAACGGCTGGCCGATGGGGCGGCCTTTTCCACCGCGCTGGCCAGTTCGTAGATCCGCGCCACCGCCTTGTTGAAGCCCAGCCCCTCGATATCCTCGGCCACCGCGGCAACGGTCTGATCGCGCTTGCGATCGAGCGCCTTGTCCTCGCCGCTGGCCGCCGGATCGTATTGCCCGAACAGCCGCCACAGCCGCTGCACGAACCGCGCGCAGCCTTCGATCCCCGCCTCCGACCAGGGCAGGTCGCGTTCGGGCGGACTGTCGGAAAGCATGAACCAGCGCACCGCGTCGGCGCCGTACTGGGCAATGATGTCGTCCGGATCGACGACGTTCTTCTTGCTCTTCGACATCTTGATGACCCGGCCGACCTCGACCGGACTGCCATCGGATATCAAGACCGCCCCGTCGCCGTGCTTCTCGATCTCGGCCGGGCCGAAATAGACCGGCGCCCCGTTGGCGGGATCGATCCGCGAATAGGTCTCGTGCGTCACCATGCCCTGCGTGAACAGGCTGGCGAAGGGCTCCTTCACGTCGATCAGGCCGATGTGGTTGAGCGCGCGGGTCCAGAACCGGGCATAGAGCAGGTGGAGGATCGCGTGCTCGATCCCGCCGATATACTGTTCGACCGGGAGCCACTGCCTGATTGCTTCGGGATCGAACGGGCGATCTGCGGGCTGGCTGGCAAAGCGCAGGAAATACCAGCTCGAATCGGCGAAGGTATCGAGCGTGTCGGTCTCGCGTTCGGCTGGCTTTCCGCAACCGGGACAGGCAACGTGCTTCCAGGTGGGATGGCGCAGCAGCGGATTGCCAGGGGTCTTGAAATCGACATCCTCGGGCAGCACCACCGGCAGCTGCTCGCGCGGAACCGGCACCACCCCGCAGGCCTGGCAGTGGATGAACGGGATTGGCGTACCCCAGTAACGCTGGCGGCTCACCCCCCAGTCACGCAGCCGCCAGACGGTGGTGCCGCGGCCCCATTGCCCCTGCTCGGCGCGGGCGATCACCTCGGCCTTGGCGGCCTCGACATCCATGCCGTCAAGGAAGCGCGAGTTCACCAGCGCGCCGGGACCGGTATAGGCCTCGTCGCCCTCGAACACGGGGGCGCTGGTTTCACCGTCTGCTACCACTCGCGTAACCGGCAAGGCATATTTGCGTGCGAAATCGAGGTCACGCTGGTCGTGCGCCGGACAGCCGAACACCGCGCCGGTGCCATAGTCCATCAGCACGAAATTGGCGATGTAGAGCGGCAGCGCGATGGCATCGTCGAACGGATGCTTGAGCCGCACTCCGGTGTCGTGCCCGAGCTTTTCCTGGGTTTCGATCTCGGCCGCGGTGGTGCCGCCCTTGCGGCATTCCTCGATAAAGGATGCGACCGCCGGATCGCTGGCGGCCAGGCCCTGCGCGATCGGGTGATCGGCGGCGATGGCCACGAAGCTGGCGCCGAAGATGGTATCGGGCCGGGTGGTGAAAACCTCGACCTCGGTCGACCCGTCCGCACTGCGGAACCGGAACTGAAGTCCCTGCGACTTGCCGATCCAGTTTTCCTGCATCAGCTTGACCTTGTCGGGCCAGTTCTTCAACCCGTCGAGTCCGTCGAGCAGATCCTCGGCGAAATGGGTGATCTTGAGGAACCACTGGCTGAGCTTGCGCTTTTCGACCAGCGCGCCGCTGCGCCAGCCGCGTCCGTCGATCACCTGTTCGTTGGCCAGCACGGTCATGTCGACCGGATCCCAGTTGACCGCCGATTCCTTGCGGTAGACCAGCCCCGCCTCGTACATGGCAAGGAACAGCGCCTGTTCGTGCCCGTAGTATTCCGGTTCGCAGGTGGCCAGCTCGCGGCTCCAGTCGAGCGCGAAGCCGAGGCGCTTGAGCTGTGCCTTCATGTTGGCGATGTTGTCACGGGTCCAGCCGCCGGGGTGAACGCCCTTTTCCATCGCGGCGTTTTCCGCCGGCATGCCGAAGGCGTCCCAGCCCATCGGGTGGAGCACCTCGAAGCCTTTCATCCGCTTGTAGCGGGCCAGCACGTCGCCCATGGTGTAGTTGCGGACGTGGCCGATATGGATGCGACCCGAGGGCTAGGGAAACATCTCAAGCACGTAGGAGCGCGGGCGCGGCGAGGAATCGTCGGCCCGAAAGGTCTGCCGTTCGTCCCACGCGGCTTGCCAGCGCGGATCGGCGCTGGACGGATCGAAGCGTTCACTCGTCATGAGCGTCCCTCTAGCCGCTCGGCACGGCTTGTCGAGGGGGCTGTTACGCCATCTACTTCGTGGCGCCGGCCTGGCGGCGCAGATCGCGCGCCTTGGTCAGGATCACGTCCTCAAGCTTCTGGACACTCGCGGCCTGGACCGGCGCATCGACCCAGATGCCGTTCTGGTTGACCTGACGGCTGGCGGCCACGCGCAGCGCGTCGGCGCGCAGATCCTGATCGAGGATCGCCACCGTTACCTTCATCCGCTCGCCCGGATTGTTAGGGTTGGCGTACCAGTCGGTCACGATCACGCCGCCGTTGCTGTCGGTCTGGAGCAGCGGCATGAAGCTCAGCGCGTCAAGGCTGGCGCGCCAGAGATAGGAATTGACGCCGATCGTGGTCACCCGGCTGGCCGCGAGATCGGCCTTGGGGCGATCCTTCTTGCCGCCGCAGCTGACCAGCGCGAGAGCCGCCATCGCGACCAGCCCGGCCCGGGCAAGGTTGCGCTTGGTCGAAGGGCCGGTGGTGATGGTGCCAATCATGTCTGCGTCCAGATCCTGTCGTTTCGGGCGGAATGCCCTGCCGAGGCTTCTATAGCCGAGGCGGCACGGGCGGCAAGCCCGCTTGGCGCGCTAATGCCCGGTGGCGCGGTGAATGGCCGCTGAATGGGCCGGTGCGTTAAGCGGCAATTCATCGCCGCGCATGCATCTAGGCGCTTGGATTGCGGGGCGCTGTGCGCGATAAGGCACACGAGGCGAATCCGCCGGGTCAGGGCAAGGAGTCGGCAAAGACCATGCGTTTTGCAGGGCAGAATGGCGCAAAGCGGATCACCGGCAGTTCGTCGGTGCTGCTGACGGGCGCCGTCGCGCTGCTTGCGCTGCCCAGCGCGGTGCTGGCATTTTCGAGCCGATTCGATGCCCTTCAGGGACAGGACAAGGTTGAAGAGGCGCAGGCCGGATTTGTCCCCGCGATGGTCGATCCGCGGCTTGCCCGCTCGATCACCGTGCGCGCCCTGTCCAAGGGGCGGACCTTCCGCTTCACGCCTGCGGCGACGACATCGCGGATGGACCGTTCGCTGACCGTCGCGGTCCGGCTCGATGCCAATTCGACCCGCACGATCTCGGCCACCGTGCCGGTGCCGCAGGCCGGGTCTCCGCTGCGCATTGCGCCGACGGCCTATAGCCTGGGAACCACCCGCGGCTATCGCAGCTTTGCCCAGAACACGGCGGCCATTCCCGAAATCCGGCGGATCGAAATGCCCGATCTGGCAAGTTATCGGCCAAAGGCCGGCGCCGCTGCCGACCCGGGCCGGTTTGCCCCGCGGATCGAGCTTGACGAGCGCGAAAAGTCGGGCCGCAGCCCGCGCACCTTCGAGCAGAACGACCAGACCGTCGATGTCGGCGGCTCCTATCGTTTGACCGGCAATCTCAACGTCACCGCCGGGGTCCGCTATACCTCGGATCGAGACCGGCTGGTGCCGCTTACCGACGGGCGGCAGGACAATCAGTCGGTCTACCTCGGCACCCAGCTCCGGTTCTGATCCAATAGCTATGCGCGCGCCTTGCCGCGGCGCCGAATCATGGATTAGAGTAGCTCCCAAAATGCCTGACTTGGGAAAGGGATGCTCATGACGCGAGTGGCTATCGTTACCGGCGGAACCAGAGGTATTGGCGAGGCTATCTGTCTGCGCCTGCAAAAGCAGGGCCACCAGGTGATCGCCAACTATGCCGGCAACGAGGAAAAGGCCAAGGCCTTCACCGCGCGCACCGGAATTCCGGCGATCCGCTGGGACGTGGGCGACCACGAGGCCTGCATCCACAACTGCAACGACATCGCCGCCGAATACGGCCCGGTCGATATCGTCATCAACAACGCCGGGATCACCCGCGACGGCGTGCTTCACAAGATGAGCTTCGATGACTGGAACGAGGTGATGCGGATCAACCTTGGCGGCTGCTTCAACATGGCCAAGGCAACCTTCCCCGGCATGCGCGAGCGCGGCTGGGGCCGGATCGTCAACATCGGCTCGATCAACGGCCAGGCCGGGCAATACGGCCAGGTCAACTATGCCGCCGCCAAGTCGGGCATCCACGGCTTCACCAAGGCGCTGGCGCAGGAAGGCGCGAAATATGGCGTCACCGTCAACGCAATCGCGCCGGGCTATATCGATACCGACATGGTCGCCGCCGTGCCTGCCCCGGTGCTGGAAAAGATCGTCGCCAAGATCCCGGTCGGCCGGCTGGGCCACGCTGAGGAAATCGCCCGCGGGGTGGCTTTCCTGACCAGCGAGAACGGCGGCTTCGTGACCGGCTCGACGATGAGCATCAACGGCGGCCAGCACATGTATTGATGCGCCCGTCGGGCACGGAAAGGTGACACCCCTGTCCGGGGTGAATCCTCTTTTCCATCCGATACTTGCTGCGAAAAAGGTGACAGGTTCGCCTTTTGGGGTGTCACCTTTTCCGGCCGAGCGCGGAACAACGATTTCAAAGAACGGGCCGGGTATGCCTGTTTGCGCCGATGTAGGAAAATCGTTCCGCTGGCGCCGCTGACCTCGATTCCTCAGTCGAGCATCAGGCCGACTACTCGCCAGGCGCCGTCTTCATAGCTTAGCGCCAGAGTCTCGACCGTCTTGCGTCCGCCGGCAAAGTGGCTGAGGAACCGTACGTTGTAGACCCCGTTGGGCGGCGCCGGGCTGAAATCGGCAGTGATCAGATCGCGTTTCAGCGCGGGTCCCAGCGCTCCATGCGCGCCTTGGGCGGAGGCGGTCCATCGCTCCAGCGTGTTGGCCTCACGAAACTTGCTGCCCGTCGCGGCATAGCTCGCCCGCCAATCCTTGGCATCGACCAATTCCAGAAACCGCCGCGCAGCCTGCTCGGCGCCCTGCTGCGCCGGATCGACAGCCACGGGCGCGTCCCTGGCGGTATCTGCCGGACCGGCACCGCCGCCCATCATTGCCGTGGCGGCGAAAATTGCCATTGCCAGACTCATTGCCAAACCTCCGATCATCCAGCCGATGCGGCGCCTGTTGCCGCGATCTTCCACTGGCTGCTCGCAAGGTTGCGTCGCCCCGGCCTCAGCGGCACCCCCGAAACCTTTGTCCCCGAGCAAATGGGGGGTGTGGCACTCTGCTTCGCGCAGCACCCGTGCCGCTTCGCGGCTGCTTGATGTGGCCAGCTTGCGCCGCGCATCGCGCAGCCGTTCGTTGATCGTGTGAACCGAAAGGCCAAGCTGCCGGGCCATGCTCTTGGCGTCGTGCCCGCTGACCAGCAGCCGCAGGGCCTGCTTTTCCTTTTCGGTCAGAGTTTCGATCGCGGCGTTCATTTCGCCGGGTCTAGGCACCGCAGATATTGCGGGCCACCCCGAATTTTTCGTATCTCCGCGCCATGACCACCCCGTTCCATCCTCCCGTCAAGCGTTCGGTGGAGATCGCCGGGCACAAGACCTCGATCAGCCTCGAGCCGCTGTTCTGGGAACTGCTCAAGCAGGCAGCAGAGGCGGAGGGTTTGCCGATCAACGCGCTGGTCGCCCGGATCGATGCCGAACGGATCAGGGCCGAAGTACCGCCGGGACTGGCGGGCGCGGTCAGGCTGTGGCTGGTGGGGTGGCTGGCGGGGCGGTTGGGATAGATTCTTGACTTTGTGCGCCAATGGCGTATATATGGCTGCGATGGATAGCCTGATCTCTGTCGTGGAAACCGGGATATACCTGGCCAGGGCGGCGCGGATCATGTCGGAGTTTGAGCGGGCGCGAATCATCGATCTGGTTGCTGCGCGACCCGACGCGGGGGTGATCCTTGCGGGGTCAAAGGGACTGCGCAAGATGCGCATTCCTTTGGCCGGACGCGGCAAGCGTGGCGGCGGCAGGATCATCTACTGGTTTCATTCGGATGGCTACCCTGCGGTGCTGCTGTGGGTATTTGCGAAGAACGAGGCCGACAATCTCAGCGCCGCACAGCTCAAACGGCTGGCGGCAGAGGCGGACCACCTGATCGAGGATTTCGGAGGCAAGCGATGAAGGACGATGATTTCGAAGAACTGATGGCCAGCGTTGCGCAGGCGCGTGCCTACGCCAAGGGCAAGTCCGTCGAGGGCCTCAGGGTGCATCATTTCCCCGCTATCGACATCGCCGCGATCCGCAAGCAAACCGGTGCGACCCAGGATCATTTCGCCCGTCAGATCGGCGTGTCGATCGCGACCCTGCGCAATTGGGAGCAAGGCCGTCGCCAGCCTGAAGGCCCTGCCCGTGTGCTGCTGGCCATGCTGGCGCGCGATCCGGGGATCGTGGCGCGGACGCTGAGTGAGGCGGCTTGAGGCTTGGCGGAACAGAGGCGCAAGGTGGTCGCCCAAGCCCGATTAGAAAGCCCCCTCACGTCAGTCCGGACTTGACCGGGCCTAGGCTTGCCCTTTCATTGTAGCGCGGAAGAATAGCCCAGCCCCGTGTTAAGCACGGGGCGACGGCGTTTTGTTTTGTCGCCGATGTGAGGACCTAGTCTGAGGGGCTTGGCCGTGATGGCTGGATAGGCCCACTCCAACCTCTTTCCTGAAGGGGAGAGGTACATTTGATGCCTACAGACTTGCAGCTTTGGCAGCTCTGCGTGCCAAAGCGGAAGTTGCCTTCTTCACCAATGCCTTAGCTAACTTCGGCTGATCGCCGTCGAGCGTGTCACGCTTGATGACATCGTTGGTCAGCAGAACACGCAGTTCATCATCGCTGATCTTGAGGCCATCGAACAATCGCCGCATTTCCTTCCGGAGCGAACCGATAACTGCGTCGCTGAGCAATAGTTCAGCAAGCACATACCTGTTCAGAATCTGGGCTTGCTTGTGGAATGCCTGCAGCGCATCGGTGGAAATGCTCTCACGGCAGAGCATCGCTAGCTTGGCGAGATCGTCAGCCGAGCGGGACGAAATTGCCCCCATGTCGAAACTGTAGACTTCATCCCAGTCAATCGGTTGTGCAAACCTGATCCGGAATACCTTCCAGATGATGCCGTTCGTGAGCAAAATCCATTCGATTCCATGATGGGCGCCATAGTTCACGGCTTGGCGCAGATGATTTTCACTCAGCAAGGTGCCCGCGGATTTCACCTCGGCTAGATAGTGGACTTTGCCTTCAACCCGGATCGCCAGATCGCAAAATGTGCCTCGAATCTGCTGCTCGCTCGTAAGTTCGGCGTATTTGTCGTAACCAAAAATATCGGTCAGCATATCCTTGATGACAGTAACCGTGTCAGCCTCGGAAATGTCGCGCTCAGCTAGCTTGCGAACGATTGGCTGATATTTTTTCAGTCCAGCGACCAGTCGGTCTTGAGTCTTCTTTGCGATCTTCATCGCCTTGCCCCTCCTGCTCGATTAGGCGTGAACTTATCCAACTTGAGCAGCCTAATGACAGAAGAGGAAAAATCCACCTCTCAATCCCCCCCAACCCTTTCAATCGCCGCGCCCACCAGGGCCAGCTTTTCCTCGAGCCGCTCATAGCCGCGGTCGAGGTGGTAGAGGCGGTGGACCTGGGTCTGTCCCTCGGCAGCGAGCCCGGCGATCACCAGGCTCATCGAGGCGCGCAGGTCGGTGGCCATTACCTCCGCGCCGGTCAGCTTGCCGACCCCGTGGACCACCGCGGTGCGGCCCTTGGTCTCGATGTGGGCGCCCATCCGGTTGAGCTCGGGGACGTGCATGTAGCGGTTCTCGAAGATCGTCTCGGTCAGCACCGAGCTGCCCTCGGCCAGGCACAGCATCGCCATCAATTGCGCCTGCATATCGGTGGCGAAACCGGGGTAGGGGGCGGTGGACAGGGTAACCGCTTTCATCTTGCCATCGCCGGCAACCTGGATGCCGTCCTTCCTCGGCTCGACATGGACCCCGGCGTCGCGCAGCGCCTGCAGCGTGGCATCCATCTCTTCGGCCACGGCGTGCTTGAGGAACACCTCGCCCCCGGTGATCGCGGCAGCGCAGGCATAGGAACCGGCCTCGATCCGGTCGCTCATCACCCGGTAGGTCGCGCCGTGAAGGCGCGGAACGCCGTGGATCGTCAGGTCGCTGGTGCCAATCCCCTCGATCTGCGCGCCCATCGCGGTCAGCAACCTGCACAGATCGACGATTTCCGGTTCGCGCGCGGCGTTGTGGAGCACGGTCTTGCCCTTGCAAAGCACGGCGGCCATCAGCGCGTTCTCGGTCGCGCCGACCGAGACCACCGGAAAGGAATAGCGCCCGCCCGGCAGTCCGCCGTCGGGGGCCACGGCCTTGACGTATCCGGCGGCCAGCTCGATCTGCGCGCCCATCGCTTCCAGCGCCTTCAGGTGCAGGTCGATCGGGCGGTTGCCGATCGCGCAGCCGCCGGGCAGCGAAACGGTCGCCTCGCCCATCCGCGCCAGCATCGGCCCCAGGACCAGGATCGAGGCGCGCATCTTGCGCACCAGTTCGTAGGGCGCGACCGAAGAGGTGATCCGCGTCGCCTCCAGCGTCATCACCCGGCCGAAATCTTCCGGGCGCGATCCTGCGATGGTGGTCGAGATCCCGAACTGGTTCATCAGATGCTGGAACCCGTCGATATCGGCCAGCCGCGGCAGATTGCGCAGCGTCAGCGGCTCGTCGGTGAGCAGCGCGCAGGGCAGCAGGGTCAGCGCGGCGTTCTTGGCGCCGGAAATCGGGATCGTGCCGGAAAGACGCTTGCCGCCTTCGATGATGATCTTGTCCATGCCCTGCGTTTAGCCGGTTTCGAGCATGCGGCAAGCGCCAGCCGTCGCTGTGCACAGCAGCGGTTGCGCCGCGGCGGCGAAAGCGCTTTAACCGCACTGCAACATCAGATGCTTAGGGCAATGCCAATGGGTCAATCCTCACAGCGCAAGCCGGTCCGCAAGGCCGTTTTCCCGGTAGCCGGCATGGGCACCCGCTTCCTGCCTGCGACCAAGGCGATCCCCAAGGAAATGCTGCCGATCATCGACCGGCCGCTGATCCAGTACGCGGTCGACGAAGCGCGCGAGGCCGGGATCGAGCAGTTGATCTTCGTTACCGGACGCGGAAAGACCGCGATCGTCGAGCATTTCGACATGGCCTTCGAACTTGAGACGACCATGGCCGAGCGCGAAAAGTCGCTCGCCGTGCTCGAGCCGACCCGGATCCAGCCCGGCAATCTGGTCGCGGTGCGCCAGCAGGTGCCGCTGGGGCTGGGCCATGCAATCTGGTGCGCGCGGGCAATCGTCGGCGACGAGCCTTTCGCGATCTTCCTCCCCGACGAATTGATGATCGGCAGTCCGGGCTGCATGAAGCAAATGGTCGAGGCCTATGAGGAGGTTGGCGGCAACCTCATCTCGGTACTCGAGGTGCCGCGCGAGGAGGTCTCCTCCTATGGCGTGATCGATCCCGGCGCCGCGCAAGGCGCGCTGACCGAGGTCAGGGGGCTGGTCGAAAAGCCCAGGCGCGAAGAGGCGCCCAGCAACCTGATCATTTCGGGCCGTTATATCCTCCAGCCGGAAGTGATGCGGGTACTCGAACGCCAGGAGAAGGGCGCGGGCGGCGAAATCCAGCTGACCGACGCGATGGCGCAGATGATTGGCACCCAGCCCTTCCACGCGGTGACCTTTGCCGGCAAGCGCTATGACTGCGGCTCAAAGCTCGGCTTCGTCGAGGCCACCCTGGCCCTGGCGCTGGAGCGCGATGACATGGCCGAGGATGTGCGCGCGATGGCCCTGCGCCTGCTCGATCAGGGCTCGTAGCCCATCGCCTCGATCCAGGGGCGCAGGATCGGCATCACCGGTTCCATGTGTGCGGCAAACTTGCGCCAGCGCTCCTTGGCATTGGTGTGCAGCGGCTGGTGGATCTGGGCATAGCTGGCAGTGTTGACCTGCCCGCGTTTCGCCGCCGAGGCCTGGTGATCCAGCACCGCGTCGGTCCATTCGAGGCCAAGGAAATCGAGCAGCGCGCGCAGCTCGATCTGGGTCTCGACGATCATGCGTTCATAACGGATTTCGTGGACGTTGAGCGGCAGCAGTTCTCGTGCGCGGGTCCAGTTGGCGAACAGCGCGTCATAGGTCCGCGCCGATCCTTCAAGTGTGGCATAGCTGCGCATCGCCATGTTGGGGGCGAAAGGGGTGGAAAAACAGCTGAACACAGCGGCGCAGGGGTGGCGCTCGACCAGGATCACCGGAGCCTCGGGAAACAGCCGATCGAGCAGCGGCATGGTCGCCATATGCAAGGGGTGCTTGTCGACCAGCAGCCGCCCGTTGAGCGGGCCGACGATCGTTTCGGCCAGATCGAAATAGCGTCGCCGCGCAGCCTCGATCCGCCCGGGATCGGTTGACTGCTCCAGCCCGGGAAATTCGATCTCGATCTGCGATCGCATCAGCCGCTCTTCGGCCACCACCACATCGGGGTGCCCGCCCAGAAGCGTGTCGAGTAGCGTCGTGCCTGAACGCGGCGAACCCACCACGAAGGCCGGCAGCCGCCCCGCGAACGGAACCGGCGGGCCGGGCGGCGGCTTCATCGCGGCGGTCGCTGCGGCCACCTTGTTGCGATAGCTTTCGGTGTCATTGCTGGCGATTCCGGCCAGCAGCGCGCGGTTCATCGCCTTGTAGTGCTCGATCGCCTCGTCGAAGCGGCCGGCGCGCGCGGCCAGTTCGGCGCGCAAGACAATCGCGTTGGACCAGGTCATGCCGCCGCCGCACTTGGCCATCAGCGCGCCGGCCTCGTCGAGCCGGTTGTGGCGGCGCAGATACCACGCCTTGAGCATGTTGAACTGGGGCACCTCGCCCGGATCGCCGATCTCTTCCACCAGCGCGTCGTATTCATCCATCATGCTCAGGCGATCGTAGGCCATGCCCAGCTCGAGCAGCAGCGCGGGGTGACGCGGTTGAGCTGCAAGCGCTCCCTTGAGCACCGGAATCGCATCCTCGAGCCTG
>JAKOWQ010000384.1 GCA_029781465.1 Pseudomonadota bacterium | reverse complement strand
CCGGGCTGCCGGCCGAGAAGGCTGGAATCAAGGTTGGCGATATCGTGATGAAGGTCGACGGCAAGGACGTGACCCCCGATCGCACGATTTCGACCATCGTTGGCGAAACAACCCCGGGCTCGCGCATCCCGCTTGAGGTGCTGCGCGATGGCAAACCCGTGACGCTCTATGCCACCGTCGCCAAGCGCCCGAGCCAGAAGGAGCTGGCCCGCAGCCTCGATCCCAAGGCCGGGCAGAGCAGCCCCTTCGATCGCGATGAGCCCGAAGGCGGGCTGGCCAACAGCGCGCTGGGCCTCAAGGTCATCCCGATGCTGCCCGACTATTCGGACCAGCTTGGCGTTGACCCGGCAACCAAGGGTGTCGTGGTGCTCGGGGTCGATTCCGCCTCGGATGCGGCCAACCGGGGCCTTGGACGGGGTGACATCATCGTTTCGGCCAATTTCAAGCCGATTGCCGATGTTGCGGAGCTGGAAAAGGCGATTCAGCAGGCCCGGCAGGAAGGCCGGCCATCGATCACGCTCCAGGTGCTGCGCGGTGGCGGGCAGGGAACTGCCTATGTCGCGGTGCGCCTGCGCTGACCGGACTCTTCGCCGGAACAAGGGCCTCCATCCACCCGGATGGGGGCCTTTTTTCTGTCAGGATCAGCCCGGACGGCCCGTCTTCGCCGGCGGATCGCTGCGGCGCCCTGTGGCCTGATCGAGGAAGTCATCGCTCGCAGCAGGCGGCGGTGCGGCCTGATCGGCGCCTTGCTCGTCGGGTTGCGGTTCCTGGCCCTTGCGCGCCGGATCGATCAGGTTGCCCTGCTCGTCGACATAGTAATAGTCTTCGGGATTGGTGCCGAGATTGGCTTCGTCGTCAGGCTCGAGCTGCCAGGCGGGCAGCGTTACCTGGGTATCGAACTGCTCGACCGGGCGCCCCTTGACCGCCACGCCCATGTAGGCGGCAAAGGCCCGCGCCGGCGCGGTGCCGCCCTGCAGCCCCGGGACCGGCTTGTCGTCGTCACGCCCCATCCACACCCCGGTGGTGATCCCGCTGGAAAAGCCCAGGAACCAGCCATCCTTGTTCGATGTGGTGGTGCCGGTCTTGCCCGCCACCGGGCGACCGATCTGCGCCGCCCGGCCGGTGCCGATCGAGACCGCGCTTTGCAGCATGTCGGTAATGCCGGCCGCGACATAGGCAGGCACCAGCATCGCGCTCGATGTCTGCTTGCGTTCGTAAAGCACGCGCCCGTCGGTGGTCTCGATCTTGGTGATGCCATAGGGTTCGAGCGCCTGACCCTTGGCCGAGACCGAGGCAAAGGCCCGGGTCATGTCGATCAGCCGCACCTCATTGGTGCCCAGCACCATCGAAGGCACGGTCGAGATCGGCGTGGTAATCCCGAAGCGCCGCGCCATTCCCGCAACCGCTGCAAAGCCAACCTCGTTGCCAAGCTGCGCGGCGACGGTGTTCTTGGAATAGGCGAAGGCGGTGCGAACGTCGATCTCGCCAGCGAAGGTGCCGCCCGAATTGCGCGGGCTCCAGCCCTCGATCGTCACCGGCTCGTCAACCACCTTGTCGTTGGGAGTATAGCCGGCCTCGAGCGCGGCGAGATAGACGAACAGCTTCCATGCCGAACCGGGCTGGCGCACCGAATTGACCGCGCGGTTGTAGTTCGAAGTGACGTAGTCGGTCCCGCCGACCAGTGCGAGCACCGCCCCGTCGCGGTCCATGCTAACC
>JAKOWQ010000359.1 GCA_029781465.1 Pseudomonadota bacterium | reverse complement strand
GATGCATCGCCCCCGATCTTGCGGGCTTCGGCTATAGCCCGGTCCCGGATGGCTGGACCTTCAATCGCGAGACCTGGTTGGCGCAGATTGTTACCTTGCTCGATGCACTCAACCTTGAACGGGTCAGCGTGGTCGGCAACAGCTTCGGCGGCGCCATGGCCCTGGCCCTGGCCGTCTATCATCCGGAGCGCGTCGAAAAGCTGGTGCTGATGGGCAGCGTGGGCGTGCCCTTCGCCATCACGCCCGGCCTTGACCTGGTCTGGGGCTATACCCCCTCGATGGAAAACATGCGCGCGGTAATGAAAGTCTTCGCTTTCGACCAGTCGCTGATTTCCGAAGATTTGATTGCCATGCGCCATGCCGCCAGTGCCCGCGAAAACGGCGCCAAGGCTTATCAGGCAATGTTCCCCGCGCCGCGTCAGCGCTGGGTCGATGCCCTGGCGTTCGACGACGCGGCCTTGCGCGCCATCGGCCATGATACGCTGATCATCCACGGACGCGACGATCAGGTCATCCCTCTGGAAAACGCGCTGATGCTGGGCCGACTGATCGATCGCAGCCAAGTGCACATCTTTGGCCGCTGCGGCCATTGGACACAGATCGAGCACGCCGATGGCTTTGCCCGCCTGGTCGGCGCCTTCCTGTCCCCCGATCCAACCGCATAACCAAGGAGCACCCGCGTGGCCTCGCCCAAGATCGCCCCCGAACAGAAGTACCAGGCCAGCGAAGGGCGGGTCTATCTCTCCGGCAACCAGGCCCTGGTGCGTCTGCCGATCGAACAGGCCCGCCGCGACCGGACGGCGGGGATGAACACGGGTGGGTTTATCTCGGGTTATCGCGGATCACCACTGGGGCATCTCGATCAGGATTTCACCCGCGTCAAACCGCTGCTGGAATCGCTCGACATCCGCTTCCAGCCGGGCGTCAACGAAGACATGGCCGCCAATGCCGTGTGGGGCACTCAGCAGATCGGCTTTTTCGATCCGCGTTTCGATGGCGTGTTCGGCATGTGGTATTCGAAAGGCCCAGGCATCGATCGTTCGGGCGATGCCTTGCGCCATGCCAACCTGTGGGGCACAGCCCCCAAAGGCGGTGTGATCATGGCCGTGGGCGACGATCCAATGAGCCGCTCCAGCTCGATCCAGCAGCAAAGCGAGCACACCCTCGCCTCGATGTGCATTCCCACATTCAGTGCGGCCAATGTGCAGGACATTTACGATTTCGGCCTGATCGGCTGGCAGCTTTCGCGCCATGCCGGCACCTGGGCGGCGATAAAGGGCGTGTCCGACATCTACGAAAGCTGGCTGGCGATCGATGTCGATCCGGCCCGCACCCAGATGCAGATCCCGCCCTCGCCTGGTTCGGTTCACACCCGCTGGCCAGATCGCTCGGTCGATCAGGACGAACGGATGCTGCGCCTGCGCTTGCCGGCCGCGCGCGAGTTTGCCCGGCTCAACCGGCTCAATCGCACAACGCATGCCGCGCCCCGCCGCCGCATGGGGATCGTAACGGCCGGCAAGTCATGGTCCGATCTGATCGAGGCTCTGGCGGACCTTGGCATATCCGGCGCACAGCTGGCGGAGGCCGGGGTGGAAGTGTTCAAGGTCGGCCTGATCTGGCCGCTTGAGCCGGAAACCCTGCGCGAATTCCTGGGCGGGCTCGACGAAGTGCTGGTGATCGAGGAATGCCGTCCGTTCCTTGAACCCCAGGTCAAGGACATCGTCTTCAACCTCGATGCCAAGGATCGCCCCCGCATTCTGGGCAAACGCAACGGCGATGGCGAGGAATGGCTCCCCTCGCACGGCGAACTGACCCCGGTGATCATTGCCCGGGTGCTGCACCGCTGGCTGGAACCGGCGCTGCGCACCGCGGCGATGGATCAGTGGATCGCCTATCTCGGCTCGGTCGACCAGGAACTGGCACGCCCGCGCAGCAATGTGATCCGTTCGCCCTATTTCTGCTCGGGCTGCCCGCACAACACTTCGACCAAGGTGCCCGAAGGATCGAAACAGCTGGCGGGCATCGGGTGCCACTGGCTGGTCAACCTTATGGACCGCAACACCATTTCCTACCCGCAAATGGGGGGCGAAGGTGCCAATTGGGCCGGGGCGGCGCATTTCCTCAAGGATGAGCACATCTTCGTCAACATCGGCGATGGGACCTGGTTCCATTCGGGCACGCTGGCGATCCGCCAGGCGGTCGCTTCGGGTGTGAACATAACCTACAAGATTCTCTACAACGACGCCGTGGCGATGACTGGCGGCCAGCCGGTTGACGGGCCGATCTCGGTCGCGCAGATCACCCACGAACTGCGCGGCGAGGCCGTGGCCAAGGTGGTGGTGGTCAGTTCCGATCCAGGCAAGCTCGACATTACCGAATTCGCCGCCGGAACCGCGCTCTATCACCGCGACGAGCTCGACCGGGTCCAGCAGGAACTGCGCCAGGTCAAGGGCGTGACGGTGATCGTCTACGAACAGACCTGCGCTACCGAACTGCGCCGCCGGCGGGGCAAGAAGCTTGCGCCTGAGCCCGATCTGCGGGCGGTGATCAACGAACGGGTCTGCGAGGGCTGCGGCGATTGCTCGATGCAATCCAACTGCCTTTCGGTTCAGCCGCTCGAAACCGAATTCGGCCGCAAGCGGACAATCGACCAGTCGGCATGCAACAAGGACTTTTCGTGTCTCAAGGGCTTCTGCCCGAGCTTCGTCACGCTGGAAGGTGCGGCTGTGGCCAAGCCCAAGGGCGTTTCGCTCGACGCGGAGCTGTTCGCCACGCTGCCCGAACCGGCGCGCTATGCCTTTGACAAGAGCTTTGCCCTGATGGTCACCGGAATCGGCGGCACTGGCGTGGTGACAATCTCGAACCTCGTCGGCGCGGCTGCCCAGGCCGAAGGGATGCTGGTCCAGGCGCTCGATCTGACCGGCCTCGCCCAGAAGTTCGGCGCGGTTCATTGCCACCTCAAGATCGCTCGTGCGCCTGAACACCTGATGGCGACCCGCCTGTCGGTCGGTCAGTGCGACGTTCTGATCGGCGCCGACATCGTCACCTCGGCATCGGACGAAGCGCTGGCCCGGCTGCGTCAGGGCCATAGTCTGGCCGTAGTCAACGATCACGAAAGCGTCACCGGCGCTTTCACCGCCGACCGCGATTTCTCCCTGCCGATCGATGCCCAGCGCGAGGCAGTTTCACGGTTCTGCGGGGAGGACCGGGCGACCTTTCTCGACGCCACCCGCCTGGCCAGGCAGCTGACCGGCAACACCATAGGGGCCAATATCATGCTGCTGGGTTATGCCTGCCAGCAAGGCTGGTTGCCCGTCAGCCCGGTCGGAATTGAAGAAGCGATCGAAGCAAACGGAGTTGCTGTCAAAGCCAACATCGAGGTTTTCCGGCTCGGCCGCCTGCTAGCTCATGATCGCGCCCGGGTGGAAGCCCTGGCCCAAGGTGCCCAGCCCGGTCGCGCCAGCCAGACGATCTCGGCAACCCCGGAACAGCTGATCGCCCGCCGGGGCGAGGATCTGGCAGCCTATCAGGATGAAGCGCTTGCCAATTCCTATTCCGCCATGCTCGCCCGGATGCGCGAAGCCGAGCAACGCATCAAGCCGGGCAGTACCGCGCTACGTGAAGTGGTGGCGCGCAATTACTACAAAGTACTGGCCTACAAGGACGAATACGAAGTCGCCCGGCTATATACGCAGACCGACTTTCTTTCAGCGTTGAAGCGCGAATTCTCCGGCGATTTCAAGATCCGTCTGCACCTTGCCCCGCCCTTGATTTCCGGCACTGATCCAGCCACCGGCCGCCCGCGCAAGCGCGCCTTTGGCCCTTGGGTAGTGCCGTTCCTGAATCTCCTTGCCAGGGGCAAGGCCTTGCGCGGCAAGTGGTACGATCCTTTTGGCCGGACCGCCGAACGCAAGGCGGAACGGGCTCTGATTGGCGAATACGAGGCCACGCTGGAGCGTATCCTCCAGTCGCTGAGCGAAGGCAATTTCAAGGCGGCGCTGGAATTGGCCGATTGGCCAGACCAGATCCGGGGCTTCGGCCCGGTCAAGGAAACCGCCATTGCCGATGCTCGTGACAGTCGGGCCAAGCTGGAATTCGCTTTTGAACAGGCAGGATCAGCCAATGCGACCCAAGCGGCATGACTGACCTGCTGGAACTAAGCGCCGATCAGCTCAGCCGTATGCTCAACACCGGACTAGCGCGTGCGAAGATGATCGAGGCAAAGGTCAGCGTGGCGGTAGTCGATCGCGGCGGAAATCTGGCTGCGTTCCTGCGCCAGCCGGGCGCATTCCTGGTCTCGTCCGACCTCGCGATCGACAAGGCCTGGACCGCCGCCAGCTTTGCCATGGCTACCCGTGCCTTTGGCGAGGCCCTGGCGAGCGAATCTCCCGAAGTTCGCGACGGTTTGCTGGCACGTCCGCGCGTGACAGTGATCCCCGGTGGGGTACCGATCCTGGTTGAAGGCATCTGCATTGGCGCTGTCGGAATCTCTGGCGCCTCGGCCCAGCAGGACGAGGAGATCGCGCAAGTCGTCGCGGGTACGGCAAGGATCGCCTGTTCCTCATAGACGCCATTGGCGTTGGCCTGAAATGCGATCCCGAGTGAAAATTGAGACCGTCGTCCTGGCCTTCAGCGAGGGACGCCAAGAGGTCGCGTTCGATTTGCCAGGCCGGCATTCGGCGATCTGTCGTCCGCAAAGGTTGCTCTGAGCAAGGCATCGCTGCAGGTTGCCGCATGATCATGGCTGCGCAACGCCTTTCCGACAAGCAGCAGCGCCGGGCCGTCGCCCAGGGTCTTGGCGGCTAGCGGCAGGAGATCGAGGCAGGTTGCAATATGGCTCTCGTTCGGGAGGCTGGCGTTTTCAACCACCACCGCCGGAGTTGAGGCCGACAGACCGGCACTCTGCAACTGCCGCGAAATTTCCCCGGCGACTGACTTGCCCATGTACACCGCGAGAGTCGCTTCCGGGTCGGCGATCGCAGCCCAGTCGATGTCGAGTGGTTCGCCGGATCGCGCGTGAGCCGTGATAAAAACCAACTTGCGGGAAAGCCCTCGCAGCGTGAGTGACTTGCCAAGACTGGCAGCTGCCGCACTTGCTGCTGTAACCCCAGGGCATACCATGACCACCACGCCCGCCGTGCAACAAGCGTCGATTTCCTCGCCCGAACGTCCGAAAATGGACGGATCCCCACCCTTGAGCCGGACAACGCGCTCACCCGCTCGCGCAGCCTCAACGATCAGACGGTTGATACTGGCCTGATCCTTTGAATGCCGGCCCGAACGCTTGCCGACATTGACGATGCGGGTAGTAGCCGGGATCAGTGCCAAGACCTCGGGACCGACCAGGGCATCGTGAAACACCACCGAAGCAGCCCGGATCAGACGCTCGGCCTTGCGGGTCAGCAAGTCGGGATCGCCGGGACCGGCACCGACCAGCCAAACCATACCAGCAGGAAAATCGGTCTGGAAATTCAGGGTATGCCTGTTTGTCATGCCGCCTCCATAGCTTCAGGTTTGGCCACCTTCTTCAGAAGTTCAGCGATTGCCGGGCGGCACGAACCGCAGTTTGTGCCAGCGCAGGTCGCCACGCCGATCGCTTCGATCGTCTTGGCGCCGCCGTTTGCCGCATCAAGAATGGCCCTCTCGCCGACATCGAAGCACGAACAGACGATGGCGCCGCGATCGGGTGCTGGACGCGCCGAGCGCCCGGCCAGAAGTTCGATCGGGCTGGCCTGGCAGGAGCTGAGTTGGCTGGTTACCCAGTCGCGATCAGGCAGCGGGCCGTTGCGGGTGAGGTAAAGCGCGGCGAGCAGTTGCTCGCCATCGTACACAGCAGCCCGGAGCACGCCTCTGGCAGGGTCGCGGCTTTCCAGAAGTTCGCCTTTGGGTAGCAAACTCGCAACCAGCGGTCCCGGATCGCGGGTTCCGGCCAGTTCGAGCAGCCAGCCATGGCGCATGCGAATCCGAGTGAAATAGGCCGCCGCAATCCGGTCCGGGAGGCTTCGCGCAACCAGAAACCCGTGCCAGTCAGGCGCGAAAGGCTCGATCCGGGCGGGACACTGCTTGAATCCGGGCTGCCCCGAAACCGGGTCGACCGCCGCACGCGCAAGCCGCCCGGTGCGCCCGCCGCCCGATTGCAGGTCGGTCCAATGGATCGGGACGAAGGCGTCGCTCCGACGCTGCCCAAGGGTCAGCAAGGTGCGATAGATGCTTTCGCCCTGCGGCGTGATCACCCTGGCCAGTGCACCATCGGCCAAACCCAGTTCTGCCGCGTCCGCAGGATGCAACTCGACCAGCGGTTCGCGGCGGTGCTGCGACAGGCGTGGGGAAAGCGCTGTGCGGGTCATGGTGTGCCAGTGATCGCGGTAGCGACCGGTGTTGAGCGTAAGAGGCCAACGTTCCAGCGCCGGTTCGAGTGGGCGCTGTGCAACCGGGATCATCCTGGCCTTGCCACTTGGTGTGAAATAGCGCCCATTGGCGAAGGGACGCTCGCCCCAGGCTTGCGGCTCTAGATCATCGTAAGCCCGGTTCGACAGGGCTGCGAGAGGACCGATATCAAAGCATCGTTTGCCCTCGTTGCGGTAGGTCGAAAGCCGGGCGTGTTCGCGGAAGATTTCGGCCGGATGCCCATAAGCAAAACTATCACGCCAACCCATCTTCTGGGCGACCTGGCTGACGATCCACCAGTCTGGCCGGGCCTCTCCCGGCGATGGCAGAAACGAGCGCTGGCGGCTGATCATCCGTTCGCTGTTGGTGACCGTGCCGTCCTTTTCGCCCCAGGCCAAAGCCGGCAGTTTGACGTGGGCAAAGCGCGAGGTGTCGGTATCGGCGATGCAATCCGAAACGACCACCAACGGGCAAGCGGCCAGCGCCTCGCGCACCAGAGTGACGTCGGGCAAGGAAACGGCAGGATTCGTCGCCATGATCCAAAGCGCCTTGATCCTGCCATCGCGAACTGCCCGAAACAGGTCGACCGCTTTCAATCCCGGCTTGGCGGCGATTGATGGAGAAGACCAGAAGCGCTGGACCTCAGCCTGGTTCTCAGGCGCAAAATCCCGGTGCGCGGCCAGGGTCGTGGCCAGACCGCCCACCTCGCGTCCGCCCATGGCATTGGGCTGGCCGGTGATCGAGAACGGCCCCGCACCCGGCTTGCCGATCCGAGCCGTGGCCAGATGCAGGTTGATGATTGCATTGCCCTGATCGGTGCCGCGGATCGACTGGTTGATCCCTTGACTGAACAGGGTCAGTGCAGCGGGGTTGGCAGCGAACAGCTCGAAGAACGCTGCGACGTGGACCTCAGCCAGATCGCAGAGCGCGGCAGTACGAACCAAGGTGTATTCGTCCAGCCCGTCCCAGAACCCGTCGGGCACCTCGACATGGGCCGAAAGATAGCTTTCATCGACCAAGCCCGCTGCCCGGCAATGCGCCAGGAGACCGTTGAACAGCGCGATGTCGCTCCCCGGGCGCAGCGGCAGATGCAAATCGGCATCGGCGCAGGTTTCGGTGCGGCGCGGATCGATCACCACCACTTTGGCACCGCGTTCGGCCCGCGCGGCAATGATCCGCTGATAGATCACCGGATGGCACCAGGCGGTGTTCGAGCCAACCAGCACGAACAGGCTGGCGGCATCGATGTCGGCATAGCTGCATGCCACCACGTCTTCGCCAAAGGCGCGGGTATGGGCGGCGACAGCGCTCGACATGCATAACCTGGAATTGGTGTCGATATTGGCGCTGCCGATGAAGCCCTTCATCAGCTTGTTGGCGACATAGTAGTCTTCGGTCAGCAACTGGCCCGAGACATAAAAAGCCAAGCTGTCCGCCCCGTGCTGGGCGATCGCATCGGCAAAGCCGCGAGCGACGCGGCCAATTGCCTTGTCCCACGAAACCCGCCGCCCGCCGATTTCCGGGAAGTGCAGCCGCCCCTCCAGTCCGACCGTTTCGCCAAGCTGTGTGCCCTTTGAACAAAGCCGCCCTAGATTTGCAGGATGATTCTTGTCGCCGCGGATGCGCGTCTCACGCCCTACGCCGGATTCTGCCACTATCCCGCAGCCAACCCCGCAATAGGCACAAGTTGTGCGCACAGACCCCATCTGCTCAGGCAACTCGCTTGGCCAGAACCGTTTCGCGCAGCAGGTAGATCCGCCCGGCATCGACCTTCAGCGGAATGGTGGGAACACAGCCCTTGTCATCGCCCAGTGCCTCGCCGTTCTTCAGTGAGATGTTCCAGTTGTGCAGCGGGCATGTGACCACACTGCCGTGGACAATACCGGCGCTGAGCGGACCGCCCTTGTGCGGGCACTTGTTGACCACCGCATAGAACTGGTTGTCGAGGGTATGAAATACCGCGATCTCTTCACCGCCCTGAACCGGAAGGGTGCGGGCATTGCCGGGGCTGATCTGGCTTACCGGACCGATATCGAGCCAATCTCCGATCACTTGGCACTCTCCATTGCAAAGGGGCGTACTTCGGCCAGATGCTGGTGCAGTTCGGCATCTTCACCGGCGACGCGGCGGGCCCAGGGATCGTCCTGCATGAACCGCTGCGAATGGCGAAAGCGTGCGGCCAGTGCTGCAACAGCACCGGAATCGTCAAACAAGGCCGCTTTGACATGGCCCAACCCAACCCGCTCGATCCACGGCGCGGTGCGTTCAAGGTACCAGGCCTGTTCGCGGTAAAGCTGGATGAAGGCGGCGCAGACTTCCATCGCCTGCTCCTCAGTCTCGACCTTGCACAGCAGGTCTGTTGCGCGCACGTGGATCCCGCCGTTGCCGCCGACGTGCAGTTCATAGCCGCTGTCGACGCAGACCACGCCAAAGTCCTTGATCGTTGCCTCGGCGCAGTTGCGCGGGCAACCGCTGACCGCGATCTTGAACTTGTGCGGCATCCAGCTGCCCCAGGTCATCTGCTCGATCTTGACGCCCAGTCCGGTCGAATCCTGAGTGCCGAAGCGGCACCACTCACTGCCGACACAGGTTTTCACCGTGCGCAGCGACTTGCCATAGGCGTGCCCTGAAACCATTCCAGCGGCATTGAGATCTGCCCAGACGGCCGGCAGGTCCTCCTTCCTGATCCCGAAGATGTCTAGCCGCTGACCGCCAGTGACCTTGACCATCGGCGCGTTGAATTTCTCGACCACGTCGGCGATCGCGCGCAGTTCGCGCGGGTTGGTCAGCCCGCCCCACATTCGCGGGACCACCGAATAGGTGCCATCCTTCTGGATATTGGCGTGC
>JAKOWQ010000343.1 GCA_029781465.1 Pseudomonadota bacterium | reverse complement strand
CTCGATCCGCGATCCGTGCCAGCGCGCGCGCAACGGCCATCTTGTCCAGTGGCAAGCCTTCATTATTGGCGTGGATGAACTCCTCTACCTGCGCCGCCTTCCTCGCTTTTTTCACCCTCGGCAGCTTGCGCGCCCTTGCGAGTACGTCCATCGCCGCCACCGACAGATGCACTTCGAACGGCCGATCCGACTTGCTGCGCTCGGCAGGGATCAGCCAGCGGTCGCCCTTGATTTCGCCCCAGGTCGCCAACCGCACTTCGGACGGCCGCGCGCCGGTCAACAATTCAAACTCGATGGCAAGGCGCACTGGCTCCGAAACGCGCGACTCACCGAGCACCCGAAACAGCGCAAGCAAATCCTTGTCGCTGGCGGCGTTCACTTCCTCGGCCGTGCGTGGCGGGCGGTACGGCTTCGGATTCTCGATGCCCGCCATCGGGTCGGCGTTCAGGTGCCCTTGCTGGATCGCAAAGCGAACCAAGGCGCGCAGCGTCCGGTAAACCTGCGCCGCTTGCCCCGGCGATCCGCGCCGCCTCGCGGCGTTGATGCACGCCTGTAGCGCATCGCGCTTTGCCTTGCCGACTTTCGCATCGCCGATCCGGCCACGAATGTCCGAATCAAAGTTGACCCAGTGAATCTCGATGGTCCGCTCCCGGACGGGTCGCCCGCCCTTCCTTGCCGATCCAAGCCGCCGCTCGGCCGCGAACGCATCGAACAGTTCGGCAAAGGTCGGATCGGACTTGCGCCCTTCGCGCCGGAATCGTTCCTCGATCACTGGATGGTCGGCCTCGCCGATTCGGGCCTGCCCGGCGATCCCGCGAAGGTCGGCCAGCTTGGTCCGCGCCGTCGCCAGGCCGAAGCGATCCGAGTACGCGCCCAGGGTCAGGTACTTGCGCGCCCCGTTCACCATCGCCCGGTACTCAAACGATTTGGACAGCCCGCCAGCGCCGGCCCGCAGCCGCAGGAACAGGCCTTCCTCGATGCGGATGCGCTGGTCGGACTTGCCGGCTGGCAGCGTCTCCGACTTGATCCGGCTGTCGGTCCACTTGCGGGCATCGCGCGCCGCGCCGCCTTTCGCCTGCCGTTTCGCCATTCTCGCCCCCGGCTTGGGAACCCCCCGGATTTGGGAACCACTTTGGGAACCACTTTGGGCGAATATTAGCGAAGCTTCCCGATACGCAACAAGCTTATTTTCAGAGAGGATTTTGGTGCCGGCTGTCTGACTCGAACAGACGACCTATCGCTTACAAGGCGATTGCTCTACCAGCTGAGCTAAGCCGGCACGGACAGCAGAGTGTAGCCGAAGCCCGCGCGCCCGAAGCGGCGCCCACTCCGCCTGTTCGACCGCCTACT
>JAKOWQ010000341.1 GCA_029781465.1 Pseudomonadota bacterium | reverse complement strand
GGCAGTGCTTGCGCGACCACCAGCCGATCGCCGCCAGCACGCCCAGCAGGCCGCCGTGGAAGCTCATGCCGCCTTCCCAGACCCGAAACAACGACAGCGGATCGCGAATCAGGTCGGCAAATCCGTAGAACAGCATGTAGCCGATCCGCCCACCCAGGACGACGCCGAGCATCGCGTAGAACATCAGGTCGGAAAACCCGGCTTCGTTCACGCCCGGCAGGCGCCCGGCGCGGGCGCGGCGCGCGCCCAGCCACCAGGCCACGGCAAAGCCGAGCAGGTACATCAGCCCGTACCAGTGCACCTTGACCGGCCCCAGCGAGAGTGCGATCGGGTCGATCTGGTCAAGAAACGGCATCGCGGATCACCACTCGCCGGCGCCGGGGATGCCGCGGTTCGCCGCCTTGCGCCGCATCAGCAGGTTCAGCCATTCGACCAGCACCGAAAAGCCCATCGCGAAGTAGATGTACGGCTTGGGCACGTGGACCTCGATCCCGTCGAGGATCAGCACGACGCCGACCAGCAGGATGAACGCCAGCGCCAGCATTTTCACGGTCGGGTTGTTGTCGATGAAGACCCCCAGCGGATCGGCGGCCAGCAGCATGATCGCGACCGCGGCGAGGATCGCCGCCACCATGATCGGGATGTGCTCGGCGATGCCGACGGCCGTGATGACCGAATCCAGCGAGAACACGATGTCGATGACGGCGATCTGTGCGATCACGAAACCGAACACCGCCGAGGCCTTGGTGGTTCGCGGATCCTCGTCCTCGCCGCCGCTGATCAGTTCGCGGATTTCCTGGGTGCCCTTGTACAGCAGGAAAGCGCCGCCGAGGATCAGCACGAGGTCGCGGATCGAAATTCCCATGCCGCCGACATCGAACAGGTTCTGGTGCATCCGCGCCAGGTGCGCCAGCGTCACCAGCAGCAGGACCCGGGTGATGCAGGCGGCGGCGATGCCAAGCCTGCGCGCAAGCGACTTGCGGTTCTCCGGCAACCGGCCGACCGCGATCGAGATGAACACCAGATTGTCGATGCCCAGCACGATTTCGAGCGCGCTCAGCGTGACCAGGGTAAGCCACGCATCGGGGCTGGTCAGGAAACTCAGGTCCATTTCATCCTCATCCGACCGCCCAGACCGTCACTGCGGCCACACGCGGGGCAACAGCAACAGCGCCCACACCAGCACCACGTTCATCATCAGCATGAACACCGCCGCCGAGCCCATGTCCTTGGCACGACCCGAAAGCTCGTGCCGCTCCGCGCCGAACCGTTCGATCACGGCCTCCATCGAGGAGTTCATCAGCTCCATCGCCAGCACCAGCAGACAACTGCCGATCAGCATCGCACGCTCGACGCCGGTTTCCCCCAGGTACCAACCCAACGGCCCGAGAATGGCCAGAAGGTAGACTTCCAGCCGGAACGAGGATTCGTTCAACCAGGCCGCCTTCAGCCCGAGCAGCGACCAGCGCAGGGCGCGCAGGACGCCGGCGGGACTGCGCGGGAGATGCCCATGGACGTCAGCCATTCGGGGGAACCCCGACTTCGGCTGGCACATTGGGCTTTCGATCAGGCATCGTGCGGATCGCAACCGGCGGCAGGGTCCGCTTTGGCCGGTCAATTTTGCCACAACCCGGCGCCGGCGCGCTGGACGGGGCCGCACGGACGCCTCGGCCAATGCCGAAGAGTCCAGGACGGATTCATTCGGCGTCGTCCTTACTGCGAGCGCAGCGCCTCGATCGGATCGAGCAGCGAGGCCTTGCGCGCCGGGTAATAGCCGAAGAACAGCCCGGTGCAGATCGAGAACGTCGCCGCCAGCAGCACCACCTTGGAATCC
The DNA here is from genome assembly GCA_029781465.1 of Pseudomonadota bacterium. Classification (GTDB taxonomy): domain Bacteria; phylum Pseudomonadota; class Alphaproteobacteria; order Sphingomonadales; family Sphingomonadaceae; genus Novosphingobium. The sequence goes on along the minus strand of JAKOWQ010000341.1, from coordinate 1,343 downwards.
AGCTGGACCGGCAGGTCGCCGATCTTTCCCACGATCAAGGCGCCGACGACGCCTATGACAATCCCGATCACGCCGCCGCCCAGCGAAATCAGCATCGCCTCGGTGAGGAACTGTCGGCGCACGTCGGAAGGACCGGCCCCAACCGCCATCCGCAATCCAATCTCGCGAATCCGCTCGGTGACCGAAACCAGCATGATGTTCATGATCCCGATGCCGCCGATCACCAGGCAGATGCCGGCCACCGCACCCAGCAGCTTGGACATCAGGTTGGTGGTCGCGGTGCGGGTGGCCACGATCTGGGCGATGTTGCGCACCGCGAAATCGTCGTCGGCGCCGGGCGCGATCTTGTGGCGCTGGCGCAGCAGACTTTCGATCTCGCTCTGGGCGCTGTCGAGGTTGCGGGCGTCATCGACGCCCACCGCAATCTGCTGGACCGCGCCCGGCGGCATGTCGGTCGAACTCGACAGCCGGCGCCGGGCCGTTTCCAGTGGTACCACCACGAGATCGTCCTGGTCCTGACCGAAACCGCCCTGCCCCTTCGGCCCCAGCACGCCCACCACGGTGAACGGCACCCGGCCGATGCGGATGGTCTGGCCGATTCCGGAATCGTCGCCGAACAGCGTCTTGCGCACGGTTTCGCCGATCAGCACCGATTTCGAGCCGCCGCCGTAGTCGGAGGTGTCGAAACCGTTGCCCTGCGCGATCTGCCAGTCGTTGATCTGGAACCAGTCCGGCTGCACGCCCTGCCACTGGGTCGAGGTGTTGTTGACGCCCGAAACGATCTGCGCACCGCCGCGCAGCGAACCGGCGGCGTCCTGCACTTCCGGCACTTCGTTGCGAATCGCCTCCACGTCGCCCACGGTCAGCGACCAGCGGCTGCCCTGCGCCATCCGTGCTCCGCCCGGCCCCATCCCGCCGAAGCTGCTGATGTCGAGCCGCTGCGAACCCAGCCCCGACACCATCTTGTCGATCTCGGCCTGGGTGCCCTGCCCGATCGACACCATCACGATGACGGCCGCGATGCCGATGATCACGCCCAGCGACGTCAGCGCGCTGCGCGCCCAGTTGCCGCGCAGGGCGAAGAACGCGGTACGGAGGACGTCGAGCCAGGTCATGGTGTGGCTCCCTGCTGGGCATGCAGCTCGCCGTCGTGCATGACGTAGGTGCGGTCCGCGTGGGCGGCGACGTGGGCATCGTGGGTGATCAGGATCACGGTATGGCCGTCGTCGCGCAGGCGCTTGAACAGCGCAAGGACTTCCTCGCCGGATTTGCTGTCGAGCGCGCCGGTGGGCTCGTCGGCCAGCAGGATCGGAGGGTGGTTGACCAGTGCGCGGGCGATCGCC
>JAKOWQ010000339.1 GCA_029781465.1 Pseudomonadota bacterium | reverse complement strand
CTCAACCGGCTGTAGGAATAGCCGCGATAGGGCGCGTAATAGGCACCCAGCCGGTAATAGCTGGGATAGCGGCTGCGGTACGAATACCAGTCATAGCGGTTGTTGCCGCGCCAGCGGGTATCCCAGCGGCGATAGTCGCCGCGATAACCGTTGTTGTTCCAGCCGTCGTGCCGGTCGCGATAGCGGTTGTCACCCCAGTTGCGGTCGCGCCGGTCGTTGTCACGATAGCGGTCGCGGTCGTGATCCCGATCACGGTTGCCGGAGTTGGAGGTTCGCTGGCCGCCCTCCCAGCCGGGACGCTGGCGGTTGCCATCGCGCGCGCCTTGGCTGCCATTCCAGTTGCGGCTGGTGCGGTTGGCGTCGCGATAGGTGGTGCCAGCCGGTGTCCCGTTCCAGCCCTGCGAAGGCTGGCGCGCGGTCTGCACCGGGGGAGCGGGCGGGGTCGGCGCCGCCGCTCCGCCATTCCAGTTTCCGCCGCCTGAACGGCTTGCGCCATTCCAGCTGCCGTTGCCCCCGCCAGAGCGGTTGCCGCCGCTCCAGCCGGAACGTCCCTGCGGAGCCGGGGCCTGCTGCGGCGCGGGCGCCGCAGCGGATTGCTGCTGCGGGGGCGACCACGAGCGCTGGCGCTGCGTCTCGCCGCTGGGCGCGGACTGGCGCTGCTGGTGGCCGCCGCCATCGCTCGACCGGGTGCGCCCGCCATCTTCCTGGCGGACATTGCCGCGATCACCCCACGGGGCGGCCTCGGCCAGGCCGGGAAGCACGATCGCCGCTGCGGCCAGCGCCAGCGCCGCGCGGCGGCCCTTGGTGTTCAGTTTCATTGCGGCCATGGCCGTCTCTCCATCCAACGCGCCGCACCTTCGCGGCGACCATGAACGGAGAGCTACCCGATTCGCGCTGACGGCAGGGTGAACGGCTTGGTAAGCTTCGCGTTCAGATTCAGCGCGTCAGCTTCTTGTACGCCAGCCGCGTCGGACGGTCCGCCGCGTCGCCCAGGCGGCGGCGCTTGTCTTCCTCGTACATCGCGAAGTTGCCTTCGAACCATTCGACGTGGCTGTTGCCTTCGAAGGCGAGGATGTGGGTGGCGAGGCGGTCGAGGAAGAAGCGGTCGTGGCTGATGACCACGGCGCAGCCGGCGAAGTTCTCGATCGCGTCTTCGAGCGCGGCGAGGGTTTCGACGTCGAGGTCGTTGGTCGGTTCGTCGAGCAGCAGCACGTTGCCGCCCTCTTTCAGCATCTTGGCCATGTGCACGCGGTTGCGTTCACCGCCCGAGAGTTTGCCGACGTTCTTCTGCTGGTCCTGGCCCTTGAAGTTGAACGCGCCGACATAGGCCCGCGTGCTCATCTCCTGCTTGTTGACCGTCATGTAATCATGGCCGCCCGAGATTTCCTGCCACACGTTGTTGGCCGGGTTCAGGTCGTCGCGGCTCTGGTCGACGTAGCCCAGGTGCACCGTGCTGCCGATCTCGATGGTTCCGCTGTCGGGCTGCTCCTGGCCGGTTATCAGGCGGAAGAGGGTGGACTTGCCCGCGCCGTTCGGCCCGATCACGCCCACGATCCCGCCCGGCGGGAGCATGAACGAGAGGTTCTCGAACAGCAGCTTGTCGCCATAGGCCTTGGAGATGTTCTTGGCCTCGATCACCTTGCCGCCCAGGCGTTCGGGCACCTGGATGATGATCTGCGCCTTGCCGACTGTGCGGTTGTCCTGGGCGTTCTGCAGTTCCTCGAACTTGCGGATACGCGCCTTGCTCTTGGTCTGACGCGCGGCCGGGGTCTGGCGAATCCATTCAAGCTCGCGGGCCAACGCCTTCTGCTTGCCGCTTTCCTCGCGCTCTTCCTGCTCGAGCCGCTTGGCCTTCTTCTCCAGGTAGGTCGAATAATTGCCTTCGTAGGGGAAGTACTTGCCGCGATCGAGTTCGAGGATCCAGCCGACCACGTTATCGAGGAAGTAGCGGTCGTGGGTGATCATCAGCACCGCGCCGGCATATTCCTTGAGGTGATTTTCGAGCCACTCGACCGATTCCGCGTCGAGGTGGTTGGTGGGTTCGTCGAGCAGCAGGATATCGGGCTTCTGGATCAGGAGCCGGGTCAGCGCGATGCGGCGCTTTTCACCGCCCGAAAGGTTGTCCACCTGCCAGTCGCCCGGCGGGCAGCGCAGGGCCTCCATCGCCACCTCAAGCTGGTTGTCGAGCGTCCAGCCGTCGACCGCGTCGATCTTGGCCTGGAGATCGCCCATCTCCTCCATCAGCGCGTCGAAATCGGTATCGTCCTGCGGATCGCCCATTTCCGCGCTGATCGCGTTGAACCGGTCAACCAGATCGGCGGTTGCCCGCGCGCCGTCCTTGACGTTTTCGAGCACGGTCTTGCTCTTGTCGAGCTCGGGCTCCTGGGGGAGGTAGCCGACGGTGATGTTCTCGCCCGGCCAGGCCTCGCCGGTGAAATCGGTGTCGATCCCGCCCATGATCTTCATCAGGGTGGATTTGCCCGCGCCGTTGGGGCCGACGATGCCGATCTTGGCGCCCTGGTAGAATTGCAGGTTGATGTTGCTGAGCACCGGCTTCTGCGCGCCGGGGAAGGTCTTGGTCATGCCCTTCATGACAAAGGCGTATTGGGCGGCCATCGGTGATCCTCTTGGGAATAGGCGTGAACGGAGATTTGCCGCGCCCTCTACAGAGCCGGGTGCAAAGGGGCAAGCACGGGCTATCGCTGCTGCGCGGCAAGCACCCGGGGCAGCATCATGCCGAAGGTCTGGTAGATCTCGGTGAACATCAGTCCTGACTTCGCCTCGACATCCTGCTGGGTGATTTCCTGCGCGCCTTGCCTTCCGAACAGCACCACCTCATCCTCCATGCGCACCGCGCCGCCAAGATCGGTGACGTCGAGCATGACGGTGTTCATCGTTACCCGCCCCAGCAGGGGCACACGCTGCCCGCGGATCAGCGCAAAATCCTGGACCGGATCGGGCTGGGGATTGTTGCGATAACTGAATGCGCGGCGATAACCGTCGGAATAGCCCAGGGGCACGTTGGCAAGCACGCTGTCGCGCCGCAGCACATAGGTGCGGTCATAGTTGACGGTGCTTCCAGCCGGGAAGAAGTTTACCGAGGCAACCTGAGACTTGAGGGTCATCAGATGGCGAAAATTGCGAAAGCCATCATAGCTGTCGCCAAACAGCGCGCCACCGACCCGGACCATATCAAGCCGCGCCTCGGGCACGAACAGGGTAGCAAAGGTGTTGGCGACATGGCGACGGACCGCCGAGCGATCGAGTTTGCCCGCCTCGATCGCCCAATCGCTTTCCGTGAGGAAGCGGCCAAGCGAGGCGCGCACATCACCCTGATCCTCGACCGGGAAGTGGCTCATCATTCCAACGATCTTCAGCCCGGGAACCGCCATCAGCGCCAGCGCATCGTCACGCCCGCGCTGCGTGGTGAGGTCAAGCCCGTTGCGGCCCATGCCCGTCGAATTGAGCGCGAAATGGACATCGAGGCTGCGCCCCTTGCGCTGGGCAATCGCGGCCACCGCGCGCGCATGAGCTAAATTCCCCGTCAATTCCTCGATCTGCCAGACAAGGCCATCATCCACCTCGGACGGCGTCGCAGTCCGCAGCCGGGCAATTGTGCCGCGATAGCCCAGCTTGCGCGCGACGCGGGCTTCCTCGTTGGAAGTGATACCAATGCAATCGATCCCCATGCGCCGGATCGACGGGATCAGCAGTGCGATCGAATGACCATAGGCATCGCCCTTGAGCACCGCGCAGACCCGCTGGTCCGGACCGACAAGCTTGCGCAAATCGGCGATGTTGGCTTCGAATCCCGCTGCATCGATCTCGATCCAACCGTTGCCGCGCGCGACTTTGTTCAAGGTGAGCCCGAAATTGTTCGCCGACAGCACCGGCAGCGCCGCCGCCGATCCCGCGCCCAGCGCCGCAGCGCCGATCCCAAGTCCGGTCAATGCCATTCTGCGATCAATCTGCATGGTAAGTCCCCCTTTCGTCATTGGGCGCCTTTCGCGCCGGATTGCCAAGTGCAAATCGTGCAGCCAGTGAAGGTGGGCGGGTTTACCTGTGGCTGAAGAGGGTGTTAAGCGCCGCCAATGACCCAGCTTCTTCGCCCGGCTCTGACCGGGATCGCGCTTTGCCTGAGCCTCGTGCCCGCCCACGCCGCCCCGCCGCAGGGCGAAGGGGTGGCCTGGGACATCGTTGCCGACCTCACCACCGAGATCGGCCCGCGCCTGGCCGGTTCCCCGCGCGAAGCAGCAGCGCGTGACTGGGCGGTGGCGCGGCTGAAGGCGCTCGGTTTCCAGAATGTCCGGGTCGAACCCTTCACCATCGCGGGCTGGGTGCGCGGGGCGGAAAGTGCCGCGCTGACCGGGCCCTATCCGCAGCCTCTGCACATCACCGCGCTGGGCAATTCCGCGCCTACCCCGGCGGGCGGGCTGACCGCGCCGGTGGTCTATTTCGCCTCGCTCGATGCGCTCAAGGCGGCGCCGGCGGGATCGCTCGCCGGCAAGATCGCCTATATCGACCATGCCTTTGTCGCCAGCCAGGACGGCTCGGGCTATGGCCCATTCGGCCAGGCGCGGCGGCAGGGACCGGCAATCGGGGCAAGCAAGGGCGCGCTGGCGGTGGTGATCCGCTCGATCGGGACCGACCGCAACCGCGATCCGCACACCGGCGGAACCAGTTTCCCCGATGGGATCAAGGCCATTCCCGCCGGGGCGGTGTCTGCCCCTGACGCCGATCTGATCGCGCGGATCGCGGGCAAGGGGCAGGCGATGACCATGCACCTGGTGCTTGAGGGGCACGCGGTGGGTGAACTGCCGTCGGGCAATGTGCTGGCCGAGCTGCCGGGGCGCGATCCCTCGCTGGCTCCGGTGCTGCTCGCTTGCCATCTCGATTCATGGGATCTGGGCACCGGGGCAATCGACGACGGGGCGGGCTGCGGGATCATCGCCGCCGCCGCGCTCAATGTGGCGAAGCAGGGCCAGCCGCTGCGCACGATCCGCCTGCTCTGGGCGGGATCGGAAGAGGTCGGGGTGTTCGGCGGCGCGGCCTATGCCAAGGCCCACGCGGCCGAACCCCATGCCCTGGCGATGGAAAGCGATTTCGGGGCCGATCGGGTCTGGCGGGTCTCGTTCAATCTGGCCGAGGCGAACAAACCGCTGGCCGAGCGGATCGCCGCCGCGCTGGCGCCGCTGGGCATTCCGGTCAACGCGGCGAAGGCCGGCGGCGGGGCAGACATCGGCGCCATCGCCAAGGCCCAGAGCGCGGCGGTGATCGATCTCGATCAGGACGGCACCCGTTATTTCGATCTGCACCACACGCCCGACGATACGCTCGACAAGATCGATCCGGAGCAGCTGGCGCAGAATGTTGAGGCATGGACGCGGGTTGTGGCGATCGTCGCCAACGAGGCCGGGGCTATCAGCGGCGCGGCGCAGTGATCGCGCGGGCCAATTGGCCCAGCGCGCGCGGGATCAGCGCATAGCCGATGAACCAGGCGGGCAGCAGCACGAAACCCCAGTAGAAATTGTCGGGCCGGGCAAACAGCCCCAGCATCAACGCATAACCACCCAGCAGCAGCAGCACGAAGGGAATGCCGCGCCCGTTCAGGGCCAGCCAGCCCAGCGCCGGGATCAGGCACAGCAGCATCGCCAGCGGCTGCGGGGCCTGTTGCCAGACGGTGGTATAGGCCAGCGCGGTGAGCAGGCCGCGCAGCCCCTGTCCCGCGCTCCAGCCGGGCGATACGATGTCCCCGGGGAGAACCTGGGCCATTACCGCCTGGGCATGCAGCGCCAGCGCGCCCGCGAAAAGTGCCAGCAACATGCCCCACGCGGCCAGTTCCCGCCAGCGCCGCTGCCACAGGGCAAAGGCCATGCCCAGCAGCGCGAAGGGCAGGGCCAGTTCGCGGATCGCCAGCGCGGTGCCGACCGCCAGAACGACCGGCCACCAGCGCTCGGGCCGGTGCAACCGCAGAGCCAGCGCGAGCGATAACAGCAGCCCGCACCACAGTTCCGAAAAGCCCAGCAGGTCGATCGAGCCGATCGCCGCCCCGGCCAGCACCAGCCCCAGCAGCGCGCCGATCCGCTCGGCCGGTTTCAGCGCGGCGGGAAGCGCGGCGGCCCAGGCAACCAGATTGGCCAGCAGCAGCCCCAGCGCGGCAAGCTGCATCGGCTTCGGCCCGAATTTGGCCAGCGCCAGATAGAGCGTGGGCAGCCGCACCGTGACGAAGGGCTGGGTGGGGTAGCCATGGGCGCGCTGCAACCGCGTCGCGGCCTGATGATAGGGTTCGCCCGTCTGCACCGCTGCGGTCACGTCGCGGTAGAGCATCAGGTCGGTGTATTGCCCCGGGGCGGCAATCGCCGGAGCCTTGGGCGGAGCCGCGAAGCACCAAAGTCCGGCCGCCACAAAGGCAATGGCGATCAACGCCGCGATCGGCCGGGGCAGGAGAGCAAGCATGGTGCCAGCTTGCGGCAAGCCACCGCGCAGGCAAGGGGGCGGGCGCGACTATCCACGATCCAAAGGTGCGGGCTGACGCAGTCCGGCAAGATAGAGTGCACCGTCAAGTGCGTCGCCCTCGGGTTGGGACAGGCGGGCCACGGTCCGCGCCTTGAGCCAGGGCTGGATGCGCGGGGCCAGTCCTCCCAGCAGCGAGCAGTTCTGCACGCCGCGTTGGAACACGGTCTCGATGAACCGCTCGATGTGCCGGGCCGCTTCCTCGACGATCGCGTGCGCGATTTCGTCGCCGGCCTCGGCATAGTCGAGCACCACCGGGGCGAGACTGCCGTAATCGCGCGGGACGGCGTTATCCATCCACTCGATCGCGCGCGCGGTGTCGTGCCCGAACCGGGCGGTTATCGCCGCGGAAAGCGGGGTAGGCTTGGTGCGACCGTCGAGCGCGCGCAGGGCGTGGCGCATCGCGCTCAGGCCCAGCGCCGCACCGCTGCCCTCGTCGGAAATCGGGAAGCCATAGCCCCCGATCGAATAGGAGCGCCCGTCCTGCCGGATATGGGCGATCGAGCCAGTGCCCAGGATCAGCACCGCGCCGTCCTCGCCCCGGTGCGCGCCAAGATTGGCGATCACCGCGTCGCTATCGAACCGGGCAGAAGCGAAGGGTAGGGTCAGTCCTTCAAGCTTTTCGCGAATGCCGATCCGCGAGATTCCGGCCAGGCCCGCCCCCATCGCGATTTCGCCAAGGTCCCCTGTGCCCAGACCGGAAGCCGCCAGCGCCTCGTTGCTGGCCTCGGACAGACTCTGGATCATCGGTTCGAAGCCGGCCCGCGAGTTGGCCGGTCCCGCCCTTCCTTCGCCCAGGACCGTGCCCTCCGTATCTGTCAGCCGGGCCCGGCAGTGGCTGCCGCCGCCATCGATTCCGAGGAAATAGCGGGTCATGCCGGTCTCCTGTCCAGGTCGTTGAGAGCGCGGCGCAGGTTGCCCCCGTTCGCCTCCAGCAACGCGGTGGCCGCGTCGCGGTTCAGTCCGGATGCGACCAACACCGCGGCGCGCACCTCTCCGGCTTCGGCCAGCGCGGCGGCGGCGGCATCTTCATCGCATTCGGCCAGGCGTGACACCATCAGACGGGCGCGGTGGCGAAGCTTGTCGTTGGTCAGCGCCATGTGCACCATCTGCCCGCGATAGACCCGGCCCATGCGAAGCATGATCGTGGTCGAAAGCACGTTGAGTATCGCTTTCTGGGCGGTGCCAGCCTTCATCCGGGTCGATCCGGCGATGACTTCGGCGCCGGTTGGCGCGGCGAGTGCGAAATCCGCAACCGCGAGCAGGGCGCTATCGGGATTGTTGGCGACCGCGATGGTCATGGCTCCGGCCTTGCCTGCCGCTTTCAGGGCGGCAATCGCATAGGGCGTGC
>JAKOWQ010000314.1 GCA_029781465.1 Pseudomonadota bacterium | reverse complement strand
AGATCGAGGCCCACCAGTTCGAGCGGCGCCAGCACCTCCTCGCCCGTGAACAGCGACGTACCGCGCCGCCACTGGCGCTCACGCCTGCGGCTCAACTCCGATGGCTCGCACGAGAACACATCCTCGAACGGCAGGAGCGGCGCGCCCTGCCGTTCCAACTGGCTGATCGAGCCCGCAAGATCGGCGAGGATTTCGCTCCGTTCGGCACTGGCGCCCTCGATCGATTCCATGATGGCGGCGATCTGCGCGCCCGCATCCGTTTGCGCCTTGCCCTGCGCCACCGCCAGATTGCGGCTGTTGGGCCGTGTCGCGAACCAGACCGGCAGGCCGATCACATCAAGCCCGGTAATCTGCCCGACGCGGGTGATTCCGGCCGCCCAGCAACCGGACATCAGTCGCGCTGCATGTTCGGACAGGCCTGCGGACGCTAAGCGCGCGGCACTATCGCTGACCATCTCCGATGGTCGACCGGCGACCGATGCCCCTGTCACGCCAACGGCAAGATCGCCATCGCGCTCACTTCAAGTCCTTGAGCGCCGCCGACTTGGCGCCTCGAGCCGTGAGGGTTTTGCCCTGGCCCACGCCCATGGCAAACATCGGCCCGCTGGCCTTCCTTGACTTGAAGCCGCTGTACGCTTTCATCACCGCCGTGCGCAGCGCGGGATTGGCATCGCCGTTGGATTCGATAACGAATGTCATCGCATTCACTGCAATTGTTTTGAGCGCCTTGGCATCGGCCGCCCGCCTGATCGTGCCGGTCACCCTGGGCTTGGACCCCTTGTTGTGCAGCTGAAGCACCAGAACCCCTTCCTCCGGGTCGACGACGACGTAGAGTTTGTCAGGCTTTGCCATATTTTCTTCCTCCAAATTCCTGGGCCAGTTTCAGCCCTTCGCGGAACCGTTCGCCGGATTCCGATGCCTTGGTGCCAGGCTTGTCCGGATTGCTCCAGTCCTTGCGCCAGTTTTCGCCCAGCCCACTCCACTCGACGGATTGATTATAACAGATGGCGGCCTCCTGCCGGTTGCCCACCAGGGCATGCGTCGCGGCCAGAAGCGAATAAACGAATCCCTTGTCGCCGGGCCGCTCACACATGGCAATCACCGTCTGATAGTCGGAACGATCAAAGGCGATGCTGGCGCCGGTCCACCAGTAGCTGTCCGGCGGTAGCGGATTGATTTCGACCGCAGCATTGAACTTGTGCCAGGCGAGATCGAATTCCCCGCAATGCGACAGCGCATCGGCATGCTGAACGATGATGTCGGCATCGCTGGGCGCCAAATTCTCTGCCTCCGATAAGCTCCCCAGCGCCCTGTCATAATCCAGCCGGTGCAGATTGACGGCTCCGAGGATGCAATGACCGAGCGCATTGCCTTCGTCTAACCTAAGGGAAGCCTCCACGTCAAGTTTTGCTTGCAGCAAAAGTTCGGGTTCGCTGCCATGCCGCAGCATCCATTCGAGCAGATAGGTCTGGGCAAGCCGCGAGGCCGCGAGCCCGCTTCGTTGATCCACTTCCAGAGCCTGACCGAAGGCGCGGCGCGCCCGGCGGATGGACGGCAGATCGCTGGCCAACAGCTGCGAACAGCCGGCGAGATAGGCGGCATAGGCCGGCGCGGTGCGGAACCGCCCCTCCCAGCGACCGACGGCGCGCTCCATCTCGGCCGCCACATTGCGCACCACCATGCCGGTGAGCGTCGTGAAGCTCTTCGGCAGATCGGCAGCATCGAGTGAAACATCGAGCGACCAGACGATCGAGCTCGCCTGACATTCCACCAGCCGGATCATCAGCCCGGTGCCTGACCCGACCGGCTTCCACAGCCCGCTCAACGTGAAGTCGGCACGCAGCATGCGGTTGTCGTCCGGCAGGCCGCCATCGTGGCTGACCGCGAAGGAACTGTGCGCCGCCAGCACGATGAAGGTGCGATGCTGGCTGAGCGCATGGGCGACATCGTAGAACAATGCCTTGGCGACGGCGAACACCGGGCTGCCCGGCGGCGCATCCGGCAGCAGGATCGCCACCCGCGGCCAGCCGGAACGTCCCGCCACCACCGGAGCCGGCGCCAGATTGGCGATCACCGGTGAGGGCTTCACCAGGGCGCGCTGGTAGGCGGCCTGCGATTCGGTGCTTGGGGCAGCGCCGTATTCGCGCTTCACCATGGTCAGCAGGATGCGGTAGTTGCGCTCGACGTCGGCGGCCAGCCCGATGCGCCCGAAGGCCTCGATCAGCTGCCGGTAGGTGGTCTCGCGTTCAGGCTCAAGCGCCGCGGCCTGCGCGCCGATGCGGCGCAAATGGTCGGCGCGGGCGTTGCCGTGCCGCGTCGCCTGCGACAGGTAGCGCGCAAAGGCGGCGAAATAGTCTTCCTTCAGCCGGCTCCGCTCCTGCAAGAGCCACATCGAAAAGGCTTGGGTTGTGTCGGAAACCCCCGCCAGCAATTCTCCGCCGTAAATCGTCAGCGCCTGATCCAGTGACGCCTCATTCTCGGTGGCGGCAAGCGAATCGAACACCACCAGATCGATGCCGCTCGCTGCCGGCCCCAGGGCGATGTCCAGGCGGTTGGCGCTCAGCAAAGTCTCGAAATCCGGATAGGCCCG
>JAKOWQ010000304.1 GCA_029781465.1 Pseudomonadota bacterium | reverse complement strand
GCTTCACGGCCTCGGCAGATTTCGCCCGCAAGATGCTCGATCTTGGCCTGACAATCTCGCTTTCCGGGATTGTAACATTCAAGAACGCCAAAGACTTGCAAGCCATTGCCGCTGAAATACCGGAAGATCGGCTGCTGGTCGAAACCGATGCGCCGTTTCTGGCGCCGGTGCCGCATCGCGGCCAGGTCTGCGAACCGGCGTTTGTGGCCGATACCGCGCGGTTCGTGGCTGGCTTGCGCGGGGTGGACGCAGAGCAGCTGGCCGAGCAGACCAGTCGCAACTTCCTGCGGCTGTTTTCCAAGGTGACGCTGTGAAGCTGGTGCTGCTGGGAAGCGGCACTTCGACGGGAGTGCCGCGGATCGGCAACGATTGGGGCCTGTGTGATCCCGACGAGCCCCGCAACCGGCGCAGCAGGGTCTCGATCTTGGTGGAGAACACGGCGGGAAGCCGCCTGCTGGTCGATACCTCGACCGACTTGCGCGCCCAGTTGCTGGCCAACCGGATCGACCGGGTCGATGCCGTGTTCTGGACCCATGACCACGCCGATCATGCCCACGGAATCGATGATCTGCGGGTGATGCGCTATGGCCGCGCCGGGCCGCTGCCGTCCTATGCCGCCGAGGAAACCGTGCGGCGGCTGCGCCAGCGTTTCGGCTATGTGTTTGCCGGGCAGCACGGTTATCCGACCTTGCTCAGCATCGAAACGCTCGATCGGCTGCGGATGTGCGCGGGCTTTGGCATCGCTTCCTGCCAGATGCCGCACGGTCCCGGAGAAAGCACGGCGTTCCGGTTCGATTGCGACGGAAAATCCATCGGTTACGCAACGGACTTCAGCGCGATCACCCGCGAGATGGTTGAGCTGTTCGATGGAGTGGATGTGCTGGTCAGCGATTGCTTGCGGCGCGATCCGCATCCAACCCATGCGCATCTGGCGATGGCATTGGAGCTGATCGAAGCGTCGCGGGCGCGCACCGGTGTTCTGACCCATCTCGACAAGTCGATGGATTATGCCACCTTGTGCGGCGAAGTGCCGGCCCATGTGCTGGTTGGCTACGATGGGTTGACGATCGAACCATGAGCGACAGCGTCTGGGCCAGCGCAATCATCCTCACGGCGTTCCTGGCGCTGATTGTGCGCGGCTATGGATTGCGCCGTGTGCCGATGGGGAAGTCGGTCCAGATGGCCGCAATCTGGGTGGCGATCATCCTTCTGCTGGCAGCGATTTTCACGCAATTCCCGCCGCGAGGGGGCTGATCAAGCCATCCATCGTTTAACATAATATATATTATCATTCCAATATGTCCGAACCAGCCGTCACCTCCCTCCAGCGCCTCCTCGCGATCATGGCCCGCCTGCGCGATCCGCAGCTCGGATGCGAATGGGATCTGGCGCAGAGCTTCGCAACGATCGCACCCTATACGATCGAGGAAGCCTACGAAGTGGCCGATGCGATTGCCCGGGACGACACGGCGGCGCTCAAGGACGAGCTTGGCGATCTGCTGCTCCAGGTGGTGTTTCACGCCCGCATTGCCGAAGAAGCCGGACTGTTCGATTTCGCAAGCGTCGCCGACGCGATCTCGGCAAAGATGGAAGCCCGCCATCCACACATCTTCGGATCGGCGCCCGATCACGGCCAATCGCGCGAGGATCGCTGGGAGACCTTCAAGGCCGAGGAACGCAGCGCCAGGGGCGCGACCAGCGCGATGGACGGGGTCGCCCTCGCCCTTCCCGCGCTGATGCGCGCCGAAAAGCTGCAGAAGCGAGCCGCC
>JAKOWQ010000268.1 GCA_029781465.1 Pseudomonadota bacterium | reverse complement strand
CGCTGGCCTATGCCGAGGGCGGGATGACCTGCTTCCTGGTGCCGCGCTGGCTGCCCGATGGGGAACGCAACGCCGGTTTCCGGGTGATGCGGCTCAAGGAAAAGCTGGGTGACAAGTCCAATGCCTCGTCCGAGATCGAATACCACGGCGCGCTTGCCCGGCGGGTCGGGCCCGAGGGGCGCGGGGTGGCGACGATCATCCAGATGGTTCAGCTCACCCGGCTCGATTGCGTGATGGGCTCGGCCAGCCAGATGCGCGCCAGCCTGGCCCAGGCGCTGTGGCACACCGCGCACCGCTCGGCCTTCCCGAAGCGGCTGGTCGATCAGCCGGCGATGAGCGCGGTGCTGGCCGACCTCGCGCTGGAGGTCGAGGCGGCGACCGCGCTGGGACTGCGCCTGGCCCAGGCGATCGACGAAGACGATCCGCTCGCCCGGCTGCTCACCCCGATCGCCAAGTACTGGGTGTGCAAGCGCACGCCGGGCATGGTCTATGAGGCGATGGAGGCCCACGGCGGCGCCGGTTATGTCGAAGCCGGACCGATGCCGCGACTGTTCCGCCAGTCACCGCTCAACGCGATCTGGGAAGGATCGGGCAACGTCATCGCGCTCGATGTGCTGCGCGCGCTGGGGCGCGAGCCCGATGCGCTAGAGGCGGTGCAGGCATTCCTGATCGCCCAGCGCGGCAAGAACCAGGCCTATGACGAGTTCCTGACCGGCTTCGATCTGTCCACGGTTCACGAGGGCACCGCGCGGCTGATGGTCGAACGCGCCGCGCTAGCCGCCCAAGCGGCGGTGCTGCTGGCCTGGGACAATCCCAATGCCGATGCCTTCTGCGCCCTGCGGCTGGGCGAGCGCGGCATGGCCTATGGAGCCTTCGACGCCGCGATCGACTGCCGGGCGATCATCGAGCGGGCGATGCCGACCTGAAGGTCAGAACCCAGCCCCGTCCGGCCAGCTTGGCGCGGCGAGGCCCATGACCTTGAACAGCAGCCCCATCTGGCCTTCGCCGACCAGCCGGTCCTTGGCGGCGTGGATCGCGGCGGCGTGTTGGGGGGCTGTTGCGGAAAGCGCTTCGGCGCGCGCCTCGATCCCGAGGTTGCGTAGCCAGCGGCCCTGGGGGACCGTGCCCAGCCACTTGCAGCCGCGTGACTGCGCGATCGGGGCGAGGGTGGCGAAATCGACGTGGGCGGTCAGATCGGCCTCGCCCGGCATGGTGAAGGGATCGACCTTGAGGTGCTGGCGCACCGCCTGAAGGGTCGATCCATCGCGCAGCTCGTCGTGGCCGTAATCGATGAACAGCGCCGCGCCGCCCTGCTCGATCAGCCGCCCGGCCACTTCATAGACCGTCGCCGCCGCGCCGGGGCAGGTCTCGATGATCGTGCCCGGCGCGGCGGAGCGGCGCGCCTCGGGTACGGCGGCGTCCATCGGCTGGGTTCCGGCCATGCAGGCAAACCGCTCTCCCTCGGCGATCACCATGCGTTCGCGCCAGCCATCGGGGGTCATCACCAGCTGGCGCACCGGCAGGGCATCGAGGAATTCGTTGGCGACCACCAGCACCGGGCCATAGGGCGGGATGGTCGAGAGATCGTAATGCCACTGCGCCCCCGGTATCGCGGCGAGCTGGACGTCGCGCAGCACCGAGGATGCTTCGACCAGATGGATTTGCGGCTCCAGGCCATAGCGCCTGGCCGCGCGCAGCGCGTCCGCCGCCAGCGTCCCGCGCCCCGGGCCAAGCTCGACATAGTGGACCGGCTCCTCGCGCCCGGCGCGGATCCAGATGTCGGCCAGCCACAGCCCGATCAGCTCGCCGAACATCTGGCTGATTTCGGGCGCGGTGACGAAATCCCCGGCCTGCCCCAGCGGATCGCGCGAGGAATAGTAGCGGGCGTTGGATTCACCCATGTAATGCATCAGGCTGATCGGGCCGGTGTTGGCGATCAGCCGGCGAAAGATCGTGCCCAGCGCTTCCTTGTCAGCCGTATCGCTCATGCCGGGGGCGGCGGCACGCTACCCAGCGCCGGGCGGACCAGCGCGCGGACCATGAAGAACAACCCGACCGCCATCAGCGGCAGGGTCAGCCACTGGCCCATCGACAGCCCGGTGCGCAGCGCGAATTCCTGCAATTGCTCGTCGGGCTCGCGGAAGTATTCGACGGTGAAGCGCGCCAGCGCGATGCCCAGGGTGAAGGTTCCGACCAGCAGGCCGGGGCGCCAGCGCGCGCGGCTTTTCCAGAACAGCACCAGCATCACGATCACCAGCAGCAGCCCTTCGAGTGCGGCTTCGTAAAGCTGGCTTGGATGACGCGCGAGCGGCCCGGCGCCGGGAAAGATCATTGCCCAAGGCACGTCCGGCCCGGCCACCCGGCCCCACAGCTCGCCGTTGACGAAGTTCGCCAGCCGCCCGAACAGCATGCCGAAGGGCACGCAGACCGCGATGTAATCGGCCACGCGCAGGAAGCCGAGCCCGCCGCGCCAGGCCACCCAGGCGATTGCCAGCAGCACCCCGATCAGCCCGCCGTGAAAGCTCATCCCGCCGTTCCACAGCTGGAGCAGCTCGGCCGGGTGGGCCCACAGGCTGGGCAGGCCGGTATCGCCGCCGGTGTAGAACGTGGCATAGCCCAGCCGCCCGCCCAGGATGATCCCCAGCGTGCAATAGAAGAACAGATCGTCGGCGTGGCGCTGGGCGAGCGGGGCGCCGGGGGCCTTGATCATCCGCGTCAGGTGCCAGTAACCCAGCACGATTCCGGCCAGATAGGCCAGCGAATACCAGCGCAACTGAAACTCGCCGAGCGGGGTGTTGAAGGCGAAGAGGTAGTTCTTCAGCCCCAGATCGATCCAGTTGAGCGGTGCTTGTGCCGCCGCGGCGGCAAGCGATAGTGACAGCAAGGGGCTTACCTCTTAAACCAGCCTGACCGGCAAGGTGCCAGCCCACGCGTGGCGCCTTCTGGCACAGACATGGCCGGGAGACAAACCCGGCGCGGACGGCACGCGAAAAGGGGCGCGGAGCCGATCATTGGAGAGGATAGAGGAACCAGCATGCCGAGCGAACTCGACAATGCCCTGAACAATGCCGTGGCGCGGCTGACCGCGCCAGGAGCCCCCCTTGAAACCGAGCTTTTCGATCGCGGCGGGTGGAGCGTGCCGATGATCAAGGGCGCCCCGCCCAGCCTGGCGCACTATATCGAGATGTACACGGCCGCGCACGGCGCGGTCGATTTCCTGGTCGATGGCGAGATCCGCCTGAGTTTTGCCGAGGTGGGCAAGGCCGCGCGGCATGTCGCGGGCGGCCTGGTCGGCGGGCTGGGCGTCGCCAAGGGTGACCGGATCGGGATCGCCGCGCGCAATTCGACCAACTGGATCATCGCCTATCTCGGCGTGCTGATGGCTGGGGGCTGCGCCACCCTGCTCAACGGCTGGTGGACCGGCGAGGAACTGGCCGAGGGGATCGAGCTGGCCGAATGCCGCTTTATCCTGGCCGATGCCCAGCGCGCCAAGCGGCTCGACGGACAGACCTATCCGGGCGAGCTGATCCTGTTCGAACACGATTGCCACTACGAGCAGGGCCTTGCCAATCTGCTTTCGCGCGGGGGCGGGGCCGATACTGCGCTGCCCGAGCTGACCGGCAGCGATCTGGCGACGATCCTCTTCACCTCCGGCTCGACCGGGCAGTCGAAGGGCGCGGTCAGCGATCACCTCGGCGTGGTCCAGGGCACCTACAGCTATATCGCCCAGACCCTGACCGTGCTGACCGTGCTGACCGAACGCGGCGAGGCGCCGGCCTCGCAGCCGTGCAGTCTGGTCAACGTGCCGCTGTTCCATGTCACCGGCGAGGTGCCGCTGTTCCTTCAGAGCCTGGCGATCGGACGCAAGCTTGTGCTGATGCCCAAGTGGGACGCGGCAGAGGCGATGCGGCTGATCGAGAAGGAAAAGGTCACCTATTTCGTCGGCGTGCCGCTGATGAGTTTCGAGATCGCGACCCACCCGGATCGCGACAAGTACGATCTTTCAAGCTGCGTTTCCTTTGCCGGCGGCGGTGCGCCGCGCCCGGTCGATCATGTCCGGCGGATCAAGGAAGCCCTGCCCCATGCCT
>JAKOWQ010000260.1 GCA_029781465.1 Pseudomonadota bacterium | reverse complement strand
AGCCCTTGGCCCTGGCAATCGAGCCATAGGCGGCGAAGGCCTGAGGGGTCACGAACTCGGCCACCTTGGCATGCTTCGGGGTAGGCTGAAGGTATTGCCCCATGGTGATGAAATCTATCCCCGCCGAGCGCATGTCGTCCATCACCTGGTGCACTTCGAGCCGTTCCTCGCCCAGCCCCAGCATGATCCCGCTCTTCGTGAAGATCAGCGGATCGTGGAGCTTCACTTCCTCAAGCAGCCGGAGCGAGGCATAATAGCGCGCGCCGGGCCGGATCGTGGGATAGAGCCGGGGCACGGTTTCAAGATTGTGATTGAACACATCGGGACCGGCGGCGGCGATCTCTTCGACCGACTGGCGCATCCGGCCCTTGAAGTCGGGGGTGAGAATTTCGATCGTCGTGTCCGGTGTGTTGCGGCGCAGCGCCTCGATCACCCGAACGAAATGCCCGGCACCGCGATCGGCAAGGTCGTCGCGATCGACCGAGGTGATGACGATGTGCTCCAACCCCATCTTTGCCGCGGCTTCGGCGACATGCTCGGGCTCGTCCGGATCGACCGGGCGCGGCATTCCGGTCTTGATGTTGCAGAACCGGCAGGCCCGGGTGCAGATGTCGCCCAGGATCATCACCGTGGCGTGCTTCTTGGTCCAGCATTCGCCGATGTTGGGACAGGCTGCCTCTTCGCAGACTGTGTTGAGCCCCAGACCCCGCATCAGCTGGCGGGTTTCGCCATAGCCCTTGCTGGTCGGCGCCTTGACCCGGATCCAGTCGGGCTTGCGCTGGCGTTCGGTCTTCGGAGGACTGCTCAGATCGTTCATGGCGCCCAGATAGGCGCATCGCGCCGGGCTTGCCAGCGCCAAATTCCGGGGGCATCAGGCCGCCATGCCTGAAGGATTCTCCCCCTCGTTCGACCGCCTCGTGGCAGGATACCGCCGTTTCCGCCGGAACGGTTGGGCCCCCAATCGCGAGCGCTGGGCAAGCCTGCGCGACGGTCAGGAACCGGAGGTGATGATTATCGCCTGCTCCGACAGCCGGGTCGATCCGGCGCAGGTGTTCGATGTCGATCCCGGCGAAATCTTCGTGGTTCGCAATGTTGCGGCGATGGTTCCCCCATTTGAAACCACGCCAGGCCACCACGGTGTTTCAGCCGCTCTCGAATTCGCGGTGCAGGTATTGGGGGTCAAGGAGATCGTGGTCATGGGCCACGGCATGTGCGGCGGCTGCAAGGCCGCGCTGACCCGTGAAATGCACGGGACCGAGCCGGGTGAAGGCGGTTTCATCGCCGACTGGATCGCGCTGCTCGATGACGTGCGCGACGAGGTTGCCGCGCTTCACGGCACAGAGGGCCGCCCCGCCGAACGGGCGATGGAGCAGGCCGGGGTTCGTGTCAGCCTGAACAACCTGCGCACCTTCCCCTGCATCCGCCGCAAGGAGCGTGACGGTGAGCTGCGCCTGACCGGGGCCTTCTTCGCGATTTCCGACGGGGTGCTGCATGTGCTCGACGAGGCACGCGGCGCGTTTGCTCCGGTCGAGTAGAGCAAACAGAAAGGGCGGCGGTTTCCCGCCGCCCTCACCTGTTGTGCCGTTGCGGCAATCCTACTTGCCGGCCGCCTTGTTGGCGGCATAGACCGACCACAACGCCGCAATCGGCTTGCGCGGGCCATCGACCTTGGCAAAGGTTGCCTGAGCCTCGGCCAGCTGTCCGGCATCGGCCTGGGCGATTCCCAGGCGGGTCAGCACGCGGGGTGCATCGACCCCGGGCTTCGAAAGCGCAAGCTGGTACATCTCGATCGCCTTGGCCGGCATGTCGTAGCTCAGGAAGGTGTCACCCGCGGCCATCGCCGTGGCTGCATTGCCATTGGCGGCGCGGGCATCCTTTTCCAGCGCCGGGAACGAGGCCTTGTCGGGGGCGATACGGCCCGCGGAATTGGCCCGGGCGTCGCTGACGAACACGTCCTTGGGATCGAGCTTGCCGGCTGCGACACCCTGGTCGAGGATCTTGATCACTTCGCCCGGCAGACCGCGCGGATCGGCCGCCTGGATATATTCGACATAGTCGCGCGCTTCGGAGAAGCTCTTGGTCCGTTCCATCAGGCGCAGAAGATCGATCGATTCCTGCGACTGGAAGTTGCCCAGATCGCGCAGCACGGCAATCACCAGCGACCAGTTCTCGGTGCTGGGATGGAGGCTGACCAGCCGGGTCCCGAAAGTGCTGGAATAATCCGTCGACTTGGACTTGTAGGCAACCACCATGCCCCGGCGCAGCCAGTCTTCGGGCGCGGCGGCGCCCTTCTTGTCGATCGCCACCTGCAGCAGGCGCATACCTTCGGGGATCAGGTTGTCCGAAAGGTTCGCTTCGGCCAGCAGGTAGTCGATATCGTTCTCGCCATATCCGCTTGCGATCGCGGCGGAAAAGGCTGTGCGCGCGGCGGCGAAGTCCTTCATGTCGAAGGAGATGCCGCCGATGTAGAAATTGAACTTGCCCAGATCGGCAGGCGGCAACTTGCCGCTGTCAACCATCGCCTGAAGACCCCGGCGCTGCAGCCCCTTGTCGAGCGAGGTTTGCCCGAGGTTGAGCGCGAGCTGACCCGCAAGCAGCTTGTCATCCGGGTTGCTGACAGCAGCGAAGGCCGCCTCGATCAGCCCAAGCTCGCCCGAAAGCTTGCCGTTCAGCGCCGCCGTGGCGGCATCGAGCGCGGCCTTGGTCTGCGCCTTGGCATCCTTGCCACGGGCGTTGCGATAGGCGGTTTCGGCATTGCGAACTTCCGTCTGGGCAGCGGTGATATCGGCATTCTTCGATGCCTTGTCGAGTGCGGCAGCCGCTGCCTGATAGGGCGGAATGAAGCCCTTGCTGGGTTGCGGCTTGGCTACGGCCGGTGCCTTTTCCTTGGCATAGGCAGTGGTCGAAACCGACGCCCCGGCAACCACGCCGAGCGCCAGCACCAGGCCGAGCGCGCTGCGCCCGAAGAACTTGCTGCGAACCATGATACCCCTTCTCCTTCGCGGCTTCGGACCGGGGCCATCCCCGGCGCGGGCCGCCAACCCGTTTGACACAGCCATTGGCCCGAATTGGCCGATTTGGCAACAGTGCAGCATCTAGGCACCCGGCACTGAACGGCGATTGAATGCGGTTCGTCGTATTCGTTCAGCTAGGTTTGGAGAGGTGTGGAAAAACCCCGCCCCACGGGCCGTCAAACTGGCCTTGGGGCGTGGCTTGGCCTAGTGCCTCAAACCAGCAGAATTTCCCGACAACAACAGAAAATTGCACGCGTGAGCGACGAGAACGAAATCCCCGATTCCACCGGACCTGCCGGAGAATACACCCGCGTCGACATCGTCGACGAGATGAAGACCAGCTATCTCGATTACGCGATGAGCGTGATCGTCAGCCGTGCGCTCCCCGATGTGCGCGACGGCTTGAAGCCGGTCCATCGCCGCATCCTCTTCGCCAGCCAGGAAGGCGGCTTCGTCGCCGGACGGCCCTATCGCAAGAGCGCAAAGATCGTCGGCGACGTGATGGGCAACTATCACCCGCACGGCGACAGCGCGATCTACGACGCGCTGGCCCGCATGACGCAGGACTGGTCGATGCGGCTGCCGCTGATCGACGGCCAGGGCAACTTCGGCTCGATGGACCCCGATCCCCCGGCCTCGATGCGTTATACCGAGGCGCGGCTGGCCAAGGTTGCCAATTCGCTGCTCGAGGATCTCGACAAGGACACGGTCGATTTCACCGACAACTATGACGGCTCGCGTCAGGAGCCGAGCGTGCTCCCAGCGCGCTTCCCCAACCTGCTGGTCAACGGCGCGGGCGGGATCGCGGTGGGCATGGCGACCAACATTCCGCCGCACAATCTGGGCGAGGTGATCGACGGCTGCCTGGCCTACATCGCCAACCCAGCGATTACCTCGGAAGAATTGTTCGAGATCATTCCCGGCCCCGATTTCCCGACCGCTCCGCTGATTCTGGGCCAATCGGGCGCGCGCAAGGCCTATGTCGAAGGGCGCGGCTCGATCATCATGCGCTGCCGCCATGAGATCGAGGAAGGCCGCGGCGACCGGCGCTCGATCGTGCTGACCTCGATCCCCTATCAGGTGGGCAAGAACGGACTGGTCGAGAAGATCGCCGAGGCGGCCAAGGACAAGCGGATCGAGGGAATCTCCGACATCCGCGACGAATCGAGCCGGCTCGGCGTGCGCGTGGTGATCGACCTCAAGCGCGATGCCACTCCCGAGGTCGTGCTCAACCAGCTGTGGCGCAACACCCCCGCGCAGTCGAATTTCGCCGCCAACATGCTGGCGATCCGTGGTGGCCGCCCGGAAATCATGACGCTGCGCGATATCATCAGCGCTTTCATCGGTTTCCGCGAAGAGGTCATTACCCGCCGTACCAAGTTCGAGCTGAACAAGGCGCGCGACCGGGCCCATATCCTGCTTGGTCTGGTGGTTGCGGTAACCAACCTCGACGAGGTGGTGCGGATCATCCGTGGCTCGCCCAACCCGGCGGCGGCGCGCGAAGCCCTGCTGACCCGCGAATGGCCGATCGGCGATATCGCGCCCTATATCAAGCTGGTCGAGGCGATCGAACCCAGCGCCGAACAGGAAGGCGGCACCTACCGCCTGTCCGAGGTGCAGGTGAAGGCAATCCTCGACTTGCGTCTGCACCGGCTGACCGCGCTTGGCCGCGACGAGATCGGCGACGAGCTGAAGGAACTGGCCGCCGCGATCGAGGAATACCTTTCGATCCTCGCGGACCGGGCCAAGCTCTATGCCGTGATGCGCGGCGAGCTGGTTGCCATCCGCGATGCCTACGCCACCCCGCGCCTCAGCGAGATCACCGCCGCTGCCGACGGGATCGAGGACGAGGACCTGATCGAGCGCGAGGACATGGTCGTGACGGTGACCATGGACGGTTATATCAAGCGCACCGCGCTCTCCACCTTCCGCGCCCAGAACCGGGGCGGCAAGGGCCGCGCCGGGATGGCGACCAAGGACGAGGACGTGGTGACCACCATGTTCGTCACCTCAACCCACAATCCGGTGCTGTTCTTCTCCACCGCGGGCAAGGTCTATCGGCTCAAGGTTTGGCGGCTGCCCGAAGGCGGGCCGACCACGCGCGGCCGGCCGATCGTCAACCTGCTGCCCGCGCTCGATCAGGGCGAGACGATCCAGACCGTCCTGCCCTTGCCCGAGGACGAGGCCGAATGGGCCAAGCTCTCGGTGGTATTCGCCACGGCCAAGGGCAATGTCCGGCGAAACAGCATGGATGCTTTCGCCAACATTCCCAGCAACGGCAAGTTCGCGATGCGCTTCGAGGAGGACAGCGATGACCGCCTGATCGGCGTCGATCTGCTCGAGGAGAGCGACGACGTACTGCTCGCCAGCCGCGCGGGCAAGGCGATCCGTTTTGCCGGCGACGACGTGCGCGAATTCCAGAGCCGCACCTCGACCGGCGTGCGGGGGATGACACTGAAGGGCGACGACGAGGTGATCAGTCTGTCGATCCTCCACCGCGTCGGCACCAGCAGCGACGAGCGTGAAGACTATGTCCGGTTTGCCCCCTGGAAGGGCGAGAAGGAAGGCGAACCCGCCCTTTCGGCCGAGCGCTATGCCGAGCTGGCCGAGCGTGAGCAATTCATCCTCACCGTCTGCGCCAACGGCTATGGCAA
The DNA here is from genome assembly GCA_029781465.1 of Pseudomonadota bacterium. Classification (GTDB taxonomy): domain Bacteria; phylum Pseudomonadota; class Alphaproteobacteria; order Sphingomonadales; family Sphingomonadaceae; genus Novosphingobium. Next base: position 655 of record JAKOWQ010000260.1, on the reverse strand, counting down.
ACTGTCCTCGGCCTATGAGTATCGCCGCACCGGGCGCGGCGGCCAGGGCATCACCAATATCGACAACATCGAGCGCAACGGCCCGGTGGTAGCGAGCTTCCCCGCGTCCCAGGCCGACCAGCTGATGCTGGTGACCGATCAGGCCAAGCTGATCCGCCTGCCGCTGGAAAGTCTGCGCGTGATCGGACGCGGCAGCGCCGGGGTGCGGCTGTTCAACGTCGCCGACAACGAACACGTGGTCAGCGCGGTGCGTCTGGCCGAAGAAGAAGGCGAAGACGAAGGAGAGGGCTGATGAAGCTGCGGGTCGAACCCTCGGGCGGTGCGTGCGGCGCGCGCGTTACCGGGATCGACCTGTCGCAGCCGCTCACACCCGAGAGCGTCGCGGAAATCCGCAAGGCCTGGCTTGAGCACCATGTCCTTGCCTTCCCCGATCAGTTGATCGGTGACGACGATCTTGAACGCTTTACCCTGGCGTTTGGCGGGTTCGGCGACGATCCGTTCTTCGCCCCGATCGCCGGGCGCGAGCATATTGCCGCGATCCGGCGCGAAGTAGACGAATCCTCACCGATCTTTGCCGAAAACTGGCATGCGGACTGGTCGTTTCAGGAGCATCCGCCCGCCGGCACCTGCCTGATGGCGGTCGATATTCCCCCGC
>JAKOWQ010000253.1 GCA_029781465.1 Pseudomonadota bacterium | reverse complement strand
CTGAAGGCGCAGGCCGACGGGATTGGTCTTGTGACCCATGACTTACGCCTCCTCGACTTCGCGAACCACGATCCGCAGCCGGCTGAACGGCTTGAGGATCCGGGTCGACTTGCCGCGGCCACGGGTGTGGAACCGCTTCATGGTGATCGACTTGCCGACGCTGGCTTCGGAAACCACCAGCGCGTCAACATCCAGGTTGTGGTTGTTTTCGGCGTTGGCGATCGCCGAGGCGAGGACCTTGCGCGCATCCTGCGCCATGGCCCGCTTCGAGAAAGCCAGGATGTTCATGGCCTCTTCGGCCTTCTTGCCGCGGATCAGACCGGCGACGAGGTTGAGCTTCTGGGCCGAACCACGGATCGTGGTGCCGACTGCCAGGGCTTCCTTGTCACCGACGCGGCGCGGGGCTGCCTGCTTGCTCATCAGCGCTTACCCTTCTTGTCGGCGGCGTGGCCGGGGAAGCTGCGCGTGGGCGCGAACTCGCCAAGCTTGTGGCCGACCATGTCTTCGTTGACCGAGACGGGGATGAACTTGTGACCGTTGTAGACGTTGAACGTCAGACTAACGAACTGCGGCAGGATCGTCGAGCGCCGCGACCAGGTCTTGATCGGAGCGGCGCGGGTGCCGGCATCCTGCTGGGCTTCCGCCTTCTTCAGCAGGTGCAGGTCGACGAAGGGGCCTTTCCAGACGGAGCGTGCCATGGGGGCTTACCTCTTCTTCTTGGCGTGACGCGAACGGATAATCATCTTGTCCGTCTGCTTGTTGTTGCGGGTGCGGGCGCCCTTGGTCGGCTTGCCCCACGGAGTGACCGGATGACGGCCACCCGAGGTGCGGCCTTCGCCACCGCCGTGCGGGTGATCGACCGGGTTCTTGGCGACGCCGCGGGTCAGCGGACGACGGCCCATCCAGCGGGTCCGGCCGGCCTTGCCCAGGTTCTGGTTCTGGTTGTCGGGGTTCGAGACCGCGCCAACCGTGCCCATGCAATCGCCGCGCAGGTAGCGCTGCTCGCCCGAGTTGAGGCGAACGATCACCATCCCGCGGTCACGGCCGACGACCTGGACATAGGTACCGGCGCTGCGGGCGATCTGCCCACCCTTGCCCGGCTTCATCTCCACGTTGTGGCAGATCGTGCCGACCGGCATCTGGCTGAGCAGCATGGCGTTGCCCGGCTTCACGTCGGTCTTCTCACCGGCCACCACAGTGTCGCCAACGGCGAGGCGCTGCGGAGCCAGGATATAGGCCAGTTCGCCGTCCTCATACTTGATGAGCGCGATGAAGGCGGTGCGGTTGGGATCGTATTCCAGACGCTCGACGACGGCGGGAGCATCCCACTTGCGGCGCTTGAAATCGATGTAGCGATACTTCTGCTTGTGACCGCCAGCGATCCCGCGCGAAGTGACGTGGCCCTTGTTGTTGCGCCCGCCGGTCTTGCGCTTGCCTTCGGTAAGCGCCTTGACCGGCTTGCCCTTCCACAGGGACGACTTGTCGACCAGGATCAGGCCGCGGCGGGCCGGGCTGGTCGGGTTGTAGTTCTTGAGTGCCATGGTGCGCCTCAGATCCCGCTGGTGACGTCGATCGACTGGCCTTCGGCCAGACGGACGACCGCCTTCTTCACGTCGCTGCGGCGATAGGGCTTGCCCTTCCACCGCTTGGTCTTGCCCTTCTGGGTCAGGGTGTTCACAGAAATCACCTTGACGTCGAACAGAGCCTCGACCGCAGCCTTGATCTGCGGCTTGGTGGCACTTTCGGCTACCTTGAAGACCACGGCGTTGTTCTCGCTCGCGAGCGTTGCCTTTTCGGTGATGTGGGGAGCCACGATCACGTCATAGTGCCGCGTATCGATTGCGTCCTTAGCCATTGAAACGCGCCTCCAGCTTTTCGACCGCGGCGCGGGTGAGCACCAGCGTATCATGCTTCAGGATGTCGTAGACGTTGGCGCCGATCGCGGGGAGCACGTTGACCCCCACCAGGTTGGCCGAAGCGCGGGCGAAACCGGCGTTGACGGCATCGCCGTCGATCACCAGCACCTTCTTGCCCCAGTTCGCCTTGGCAAGCTGCGCGGCGACAGCCTTGGTCTTGGCGTCCTTGAGATCAAGCGTATCGACCACCACCAGGCCGGTCTTGGCCTTGGAGGAGAGCGCCATCTTGAGGCCCAGCGCGCGAACCTTCTTGTTCAGCGACACATCGAATTCGCGGCGACGCGGACCCATGGCCTTGCCGCCACCGATGAACACCGGCGCCTTGCGGTCGCCGTGACGGGCAGTACCGCCACCCTTCTGGCGGCCGAACTTCTTGCCGGTGCGGGCAACGTCCGAGCGCTCGCGAGCGGCGCGAGCGATGCCGCGGCGGTTCTCGAGCTGCCAGGTGACAACGCGGTGAAGGATGTCGGCGCGCGGCTCAAGACCGAACACCGCATCGTTGAGCTCGATGTCGCCCTTGCCGGCGCTGCCATCGAGGTTGGAAAGCTTCACTTTCACGGCTTAGCCCTCCTGACCTTCGGTCGCCTCGACAGCCGCGGTGTCTTCCGCGGGCGTGTCGGCAGCGGCCGATTCATTGCTGTTGGCGGCGCTCTTCAGACCGGCGGGATAGGGAGCCTCGGCGTGGCGGGCTTCCTTCACGGCGTCCTTGACGGTGAGCCACGAGTTCTTGGCGCCCGGGACCGATCCCTTGACGAAGATCAGGCCGCGTTCGTCATCGACGCGAACCACTTCGAGGTTCTGCTGGGTGCGTGCGCGGTCGCCCATGTGACCGGCCATCTTCTTGTTCTTGAAGACCTTGCCCGGATCCTGGCGGTTGCCGGTCGAACCGTGGGCGCGGTGGCTGATCGAAACGCCGTGGGTGGCGCGCATGCCGCCGAAGCCCCAGCGCTTCATCGCACCGGCAAAGCCCTTGCCCTGCGTGGTGCCGGAAATATCGACCAGCTGGCCCGGAACGAAGTGCGAAGCGGCGATCGTCGCGCCCACTTCGAGCACGGCGTCATCGGCGACGCGGAATTCCACTACGCGGGCCTTGAGCGGCACTTCGGCCTTGGCGAAATGTTCACGCTGCGGCTTGGCAACGTTCTTCTGCTTGGCACTGCCGGCGCCCAGCTGCACCGCGACGTAACCGTCGCGATCAGCGGTGCGGACCGACACCACCTGGCAATCTTCCAGCGCCAGAACGGTAACCGGCACGTGCCGTCCGTCCTCCTGGAAAAGGCGGGTCATCCCCACCTTCTTGGCGATCACGCCTGTGCGCATGATCAAGTCTCCTACAGAGGCCTAACGAGGACCATCCCCGAGAGGCGTGTTCAGCCCATGTGTGTGATACGAGCCCCGTCCGGGCTGAGTGCCCCCTGAAACCAGGGAGCGAGACGGGGGACGCATGCCCGGGGCAAGCCCCGGAGGTATCCCTTGTGTCCCCGGCCTGTGCCGGGGCTCTGTCTCGTCGCGGGTTACCCCCGCTTGGAGCCGGGCCGAAACCCGGAAGGATGTGGACCGAGAGGTCCGAAAACTTGGAACCGAGCGGCTTAGGCCAGCTTGATTTCCACGTTGACGCCAGCAGCCAGGTCGAGCTTCATCAGCGCGTCCACGGTGGTGGCGTTGGGCTGCACGATATCGAGCAACCGCTTGTAGGTGCGCACTTCGAACTGCTCACGCGACTTCTTGTCGATGTGCGGTCCGCGGTTGACGCAGAACTTCTCGATCTTGGTCGGCAGAGGAATGGGGCCCCGGATCAGCGCGCCGGTACGGCGGGCGGTGTCCGCGATTTCGCCGGTCGCCTGGTCAAGCACGCGGTGATCGAATGCTTTCAAACGAATGCGAATATTCTGAGCTTCCATTGTGTCCTACCGATGAGAAAGAGCCACGGGGAATCAGCGCTAACTGGCGCCCCGACCAAATTAGAGCCGCGCCCCTACACAGGGAGAGGGATTCGCGCAAGGGGGGAATTGGGGGTTTTTTGGTGGGGGCACCGGGGACCTGCTATCGGGTGTCCCCATCAACGGTTCGGCTTTGCAGGAAGCCAGGGCCGCAGGAGCTGAATTCGGGAGATAGGCAAAGTGTCGCCGCGATTCCATCGCTGAAGGCAAAAGGGAATTTAGCACGTGATACCGTAATCCCGCATCCTGGGGCTGAGCCGGGGCCGGACAAGCCGTGCAAAAAGGTGACACCCCTGTCCGGGCATTTTAGTCTTAAAGATCATCATGTTGCCTTGAAAGGGTGACACATGTGCGCTTTTGGGTGTCACCTTTTGCTCCCGGCGCGCGGGAGAGGCTGCGTGAAGCGAAGATTCTGACTGTCAAAGAGCGAAGGCGAATGGACCGGGCGCGCAGCATGACAGGATCGGGAGGTGTAGGAAAATGGCGAGTTTGGGGGTTATTGCGACTGTCACCGTAATCCCGCAATCCGCAGTAACTCCGTAGCGTTGGTTGGACACTGATCCTCACTTTGTGACGATCATAGGCAAGCCGGAGCAATCGGGGCCGCGCGTAGCATCAAATCGGTCGTCCGTTAGCCACGCGCTCCACCCCTTATTGGGCACAGTGTCGGGATTTCTAGACAGGTATCGGTCCTCGGAATACGTCCGTATTCGGCGTATGTCAGCAGCTGGGTCGCCGGAGCTCTTAACAAGCAGGAGCTGATGAAATGACACAATGGCATTGTCGGGACCAACAACCGAAATATTGCTATAGCAGACTCCCGTCGCTGATGCCGGCTGTGAGAATTTCGAGCTTTGCGAGCAGCCTGCCAACAAGATGAAAGCGAGCGAAACGCCGATGAATGCGCTAAAATATTGAGGTTTTCTCACCACGATCGCATCGTCTCTGTATGATCTGGGTTTGGGGTCCGTAATGGGAATACGGGGAATACGGTGATAGTTGCAACAATCCCCAATCACGCCGCCCTCAATAACTCCGCCACCACCGAAGGCCGCCGCGCGATCATCGCCAGCAGGACCTGGGCCGGGCCGGTCGGCCGGCGGCGGCCATGCTCCTGCCCCTGGCAACGCCGATGCTTCTGGCGAATTCGGCTTGCGACAGGCCAGTTTGGGCGCGGATCTTGGCAACGTCGATGGTCGGTACATCAATGTGGTGGATCACCGCGCCGGTATCCTCGCCTCGGGCGAAGGCCATCGCTTCGTTGAGGCCAGCCACGATGCTTTCATACATACTGGTCATCTTTTCACACCCTTCGACGCAAAAAGGCCGCAAAACTATAGCTGCCCGCTCGCCACAAGTTTGCCAAGCAGCGCGTTGACCCGCGTTTGCCAGCCTGGCCCACTACCGCGCAGGTGCTCAACCGTTCGCGCATCGAGCCGGATCTTCACTTCGACCTTAGGGGCGTCAAGCTTTGGGCGGCCACGGCGCGATGGCTTCATTGCGGCCATAAAGGCCTCATCCATCGGCGGGTTGTCAGGGTCAATGTTTGGGTCGGTAGTGGCCATGGTAAAATCTCGCTTCATGCTTTTCCGCCGGTCGCAGACTGATCGCACGGATCGCGTCTTCGTGTGAGCCTTCTGCAAAAGCCAGCACATACAGCCGGTTGCCGATCAGCCCCAAGGCGACAAACCGCGTCTCGCCATAATCGAAGCGATCGTCCTCACGCTCAATCGCGGCGTTCCAATCGAACTCTTCGGCGGCCTGCAGCGAAATGCCGTGTTTGGCGACATTGGCTGCGTCCTTGGCCGGGTCGAACTCGATCTCCACACCAACCCTGATAGACCGAACGACACCCGAACGCAAGTTTTTGTGCACCCATAAATTCCCGCGCGCCCCTCACCGCCCCTTCTTCTTCCCCACCGCGGCGTTGAAATCGGGGTCCTTGTTCGCCACCCAGGCGACGAACTTCTCCACCCGCGGATCGATCCGCAGCAGGCTGGCGTCCATGCCGTAGCGTTGCAGCTCGGAATTGGTGAAGGTGGTGATCAGCATGTTCTGGCAGATAGCATGCATCGGCACCACCTCGCGCCCGCCCCGGCTCTTGGGGATCGGGTGGTGCCAGATCACCGTTTCGCCGCAGGGGCGTTGGCATAGCCAGCAATCGGGCGGTGGCGGGAGCGTGTCGGCGTCATCCGCTTTGTCGTCGTAAATGTCCTCGCGCGGGCCGTGCTTTGAGTATTTGCGTGCCATTGCGCCGATCTGCACGGCTCACCGCTTCGCCGCAACGAAAAAGCCCGGCCTCCCCTGGGGAAGACCGGGCCAATTCGTTTGGCAGATCGGCCGAAGCTTACTTCGTGATCTTGGCAACCACGCCCGAGCCGACGGTGCGGCCGCCTTCGCGGATCGCGAAGCGCAGACCTTCGTCCATGGCGATCGGCGCGATCAGCTTGACCGACAGGGTCACGTTGTCGCCCGGCATCACCATTTCGGTGCCTTCGGGAAGGATCACTTCGCCGGTCACGTCGGTGGTGCGGAAGTAGAACTGCGGGCGGTAGTTGGCGAAGAACGGCGTGTGACGGCCACCTTCGTCCTTCGACAGCACGTAGACTTCGGCGCTGAATTCGGTGTGCGGGGTGACCGAGCCGGGCTTGGCCAGAACCTGGCCGCGCTCAACTTCTTCACGGCCCACGCCGCGGATCAGCGCACCGACGTTGTCGCCGGCTTCGCCCTGATCGAGCAGCTTGCGGAACATTTCGACGCCGGTCACGACGGTCTTCTTGGTGTCCTTCAGACCGACGATTTCGACTTCGTCGCCAACCTTGACGATACCGGTTTCGATACGGCCGGTCACCACGGTGCCGCGGCCCGAGATCGAGAACACGTCTTCGACCGGCATCAGGAACGGCTTGTCGGTCGGACGCGGCGGCTGCGGGATGTAGCTGTCAACCGCGGCCATCAGTTCCTTGATCGAATCCTTGCCGATCGCATCGTCGCGACCTTCGAGGGCGGCCAGGGCCGAACCCTTGATGATCGGAATATCGTCGCCCGGGAAGTCATACGAGCTGAGCAGCTCGCGCACTTCGAGCTCGACCAGCTCGAGGATTTCCGGATCGTCGACCTGATCGACCTTGTTCATGTAGACGACCAGAGCGGGCACGCCGACCTGGCGGGCCAGCAGGATGTGCTCGCGGGTCTGCGGCATCGGGCCGTCAGCGGCGTTCACCACGAGGATGGCGCCGTCCATCTGCGCCGCGCCGGTGATCATGTTCTTCACATAGTCGGCGTGGCCCGGGCAGTCGACGTGCGCATAGTGGCGGTTGTCGGTCTCATACTCGACGTGGGCGGTCGAGATGGTGATGCCGCGCTCGCGCTCTTCGGGAGCCTTGTCGATGTTGGCATAGTCGGTGAACGTGGCGCCGCCGGTTTCGGCCAGCACCTTGGTGATCGCGGCAGTCAGCGTGGTCTTGCCGTGGTCGACGTGACCGATCGTGCCGATGTTGCAGTGCGGCTTGTTCCGCTCGAATTTTGCCTTCGCCATTGTCTCAAACCTTCTTTCGCTTGAATTGAATCTGCGGGGTTTGGACGGCGCCCGCTGAATCAGGCGCCGCCCCTAGAATGTTCCTGCCTATTAGGCAAGCTTCTCCTTGACCTCGGCCGCGACGTTCGCCGGGACCTCGTCATAGTGCGAGAATTGCATGGTGTACTGCGCGCGCCCCTGGGTGAAGGAACGCAGCTGGTTCACATAGCCGAACATGTTCGCCAGCGGGACCATGGCCTCGACCACCTGGGCGTTGCCCCGGCTGTCGGTGCCCTGGATCTGGCCACGGCGGCTGTTGAGATCGCCGATCACGTCGCCCATGAATTCTTCCGGAGTCACGACCTCGACCTTCATGATCGGTTCGAGGATCTTGATCCCGGCCTTCTGGGCAGCCTCGCGCATCGCACCGCGACCGGCGATTTCGAAGGCCAGGGCCGACGAGTCGACGTCGTGGTACTTGCCGTCGAGCAGCTCGATCGAGAAGTCGACGATCGGGAAGCCGATCAGCGCCCCGGTCTCGGCGGTCTCGCGCATGCCCTTCTCAACCGAAGGGATGTATTCGCGCGGGATGTTGCCGCCCTTGATCGAATCGATGAACGCGATACCCGCGCCGCGCTCGGCCGGGGTAACCTTGACCTTGACTTCACCGAACTGGCCCGAACCACCCGACTGCTTCTTGTGGGTGTAGGTCAGCTCGACCGGCTTGGCGAGGTATTCGCGGTAAGCCACCTGCGGCGCACCGACGTTGGCCTCGACCTTGAACTCGCGGCGCATGCGGTCGACGATGATGTCGAGGTGAAGCTCGCCCATCCCCTTGATGATCGTCTGGCCCGATTCGTGATCGGTCGAGACGCGGAACGAGGGATCCTCGGCCGAGAGGCGGTTGAGCGCGATGCCCATCTTTTCCTGGTCGGCCTTGGTCTTGGGTTCGACCGACAGCTCGATCACGGGATCGGGGAATTCCATCCGCTCGAGGATGATCGGCGCGCGTTCGGCGCACAGGGTATCCCCGGTGGTGGTTTCCTTCAGGCCCGCCAGAGCGACGATATCGCCGGCATAGGCGGTGTCGATGTCTTCGCGGTTGTTGGAGTGCATCAGCAGCATGCGGCCGACCTTCTCCTTCTTGCCCTTCACCGAATTCAGGTAGCTGCCCTTGGTCAGCGTGCCCGAATAGATGCGCAGGAAGGTGAGCGAGCCGACGAACGGATCGTTCATGATCTTGAACGCCAGGCCCGAGAACGGCGCGTCGTCTGCGGTCGGACGGCTGTCGGCCTCGTCGGTGTCGGGGTTGATGCCCTGCACGTCGGGAATGTCGAGCGGCGAAGGCAGATAGTCGACCACCGCATCGAGCAGCGGCTGAACACCCTTGTTCTTGAACGCCGAGCCGCAGCACACCGGAACGAACGACTGGTTCAGCGTGCCCTTGCGGATCAGCGCCTTGAGCGTCGCCACGTCGGGCTCGTTGCCCTCGAGATAGGCTTCCATCGCGTCGTCGTCCTGTTCGACGGCAAGCTCGATCAGCTTTTCGCGATAGTCGGCAGCTTCGTCCTTCATGTCGGCCGGAATTTCTTCGTGGAAGAATTCGGCACCGAGCGATTCATCCTTCCAGATGATCGCACGGTTTTCAACCAGATCGACCAGACCCTTGAGGTCAGCTTCCAGGCCGATCGGCAGGAACAGCACGGCCGGCTTGGCGCCGAGACGATCGATGATCGACTGGACGCAGAACTTGAAGTTGGCGCCGGTGCGGTCGAGCTTGTTGATGAAGCACATCCGCGGCACGCCGTATTTGTCGGCCTGGCGCCAGACGGTTTCGGACTGCGGCTCAACCCCGGCGACGCCGTCGAAACAGGCCACCGCGCCGTCGAGCACGCGCAGCGAACGCTCGACTTCGATGGTGAAGTCAACGTGGCCGGGGGTGTCGATGATGTTGATCCGGTGATCGTTCCAGAAGCAGGTGGTGGCAGCCGAGGTGATCGTGATGCCGCGTTCCTGTTCCTGTTCCATCCAGTCCATGGTGGCGGCGCCGTCGTGGACTTCGCCGATCTTGTAGGACTTGCCGGTGTAATAGAGGATACGCTCGGTGGTCGTGGTCTTGCCGGCGTCGATGTGCGCCATGATACCGATGTTGCGGTATTTTTCGAGCGGATGGCTGCGTGCCATTGTCTGGGTTTCCTTAGGTCTGCGGGCGGGGCCAGATTGCCGCCGCCCACTGGTTCAGTTTTGTGACCGCCGCGTGACAGCCTACCAGCGGTAGTGGCTGAACGCGCGGTTGGCGTCGGCCATGCGGTGCGTATCTTCGCGCTTCTTGACCGCGTTGCCACGGTTGTTCGCCGCATCGAGCAGCTCGCCCGAAAGACGCGCCGCCATCGTGGTTTCGCTGCGGTTGCGCGCGGCGGTGATCAGCCAGCGGATCGCGAGCGCCTGGGCGCGCTCGGGGCGAACCTCGACCGGCACCTGATAGGTGGCACCGCCGACCCGGCGCGAACGCACCTCGATCTGCGGCTTCACGTTGTTGAGCGCATCGTGGAACAGCGCCACCGGATCGCTCTTGGCGCGGGTTTCCATGGTTTCGAGCGCACCGTAAACGATGCTTTCGGCAACCGACTTCTTCCCGTCGAGCATGAGGTTGTTCATGAACTTCGACAGAACCTGATCACCGAACTTGGGATCGGGCAGGATTTCCCGCTTCTCGGGACGACGACGACGAGACATGTCGCTAATTCCTTCTACTTCGACCGGACTTTCGCCACCTTCCCCTTTCGTCACCCCGGACTTGATCCGGGGTCCATCGGGCGGTTGGCTCTTCCGTGTGAATTCCTAGACCTGGGCTTGCGGCTCCATGGATCCTGAAACAAGTTCAGGATGACGGCCCGCAGTGGCCGTCACTTCGGACGCTTGGCGCCGTACTTCGAACGGCTCTGCTTGCGGTCCTTGACGCCCTGGGTATCAAGCACGCCGCGCAGCACGTGATAGCGCACGCCCGGAAGGTCGCGCACACGGCCGCCGCGGATCAGCACCACCGAGTGCTCCTGCAGGTTGTGGCCCTCGCCCGGGATGTACGAGATCACTTCGCGCGAATTGGTCAGGCGGATCTTGGCCACCTTGCGCAGCGCCGAGTTCGGCTTCTTCGGGGTCGTGGTATAGACGCGGGTGCAGACGCCGCGCTTCTGCGGGTTCTGCTCCATCGCAGGGACCTTGCTCTTGGCCTTCTGCGGCTCGCGGCCCTTGCGGACCAGCTGGTTGATCGTGGGCATGAAGTACTCTTCACCTTGCTCTGTGGCCGATGCGGCAGGGCGAAGCAGGTGCGAGTCGCGATCCGCAGCCGCCACCCCGGAGAAAATCCGGAAGCCGCCGCAATCGCGAGCCGAAAACGCTCCACCCGGCTGAAAAGACCGGGTTACTTTGACGGATGACCCTGACGAGCAGGACGCACCGGCAATGTTCAGCTCAATCCGGACAGTGCCCGGAAGCGCGCGCCATTAGGGGGAATGGCGGGTTTGGTCAAGGGAGATGGAAGGATCCCCGCCCCCTTCCCCCTTGATGGGAGGCAGCTGAGGGTCGGACAAACCATTTTCCTACATGCCCCCGCTTGCCTTACATTGCTCCGCCAAGGGGAATTCCAGCCGCCGGCGATGGAGCTTGCCTTTTGCCCCTTTCCCCCACCTGCCGTTCCCCCCGCCCCTCCCGCCGCACCAGCCGCACCGCGTTCAGCGATCTGCCGCCCGAGCCGGACGATCCTTTGCTCGGCTTTGCGCCCTATCTGCACAAGGCCCCGCGCAGGAATTCAATCACGCCCGATCGGCAGCGCGCGTTCATCGCCATGCTGGCAGCCACGGGGATCGTCACCCAGGCGGCGCGAAGCATCGGGGCTTCGCTTGAGGCGCTGTACAAGCTGCGCAACCAGCCCGGAGCCGAGGGTTTCGCCGCCGCGTGGGAGCTGGCGATCGATCGCGGGATCGCACGGCTGGAGGACTGTGCGCTGGAACGCGCGATCCAGGGCGAGGAGCGGCCGATCGTTTCCGCGGGCAAGCTGCTGGGCACCTGGCGGCGGCACGATACCGGCCTGCTGATCTTTCTGCTGCGCCAGCGCCGCGCGCGGCGCTTTGGCAGCGGCGCGGGGCCGCAATCCCCCCATGCCGACGATCCGCGCAGCGAGCAGGAGGTGCTCGACGACATCGACCGGATGATCGACCAGATGCGCGAACGCAGCCGCGCGTGCGACGATCCGGCGGATGAGGATAAGCCCCCGGAGGCGTGACCGCGATCACGGCACGGGCCGCCATCTGCCAATAGGTTTGCCACGCTTGATCAAAGGCCCCCCGGAAGCATCGGGGGCAAGCGAGGAGAACCGGAGATGAAAAACCTGCTTTCAGCCGCGCTGATCGGATCGCTGGTCGTTTCGGCCCAGGCAGACGCCAAGACACCCAAGCCCAAGCCACCCGAGCGCAAGCAAGCGACGCTGGTGCTGCCGATCGCCGCGGGCAAGTTCGATGAACTCGTGCGCAATCAAAGCGACATTTACGGCAACCGGTTCAAGCTGCCGGCCTTTACGCCCGCTGGCGCTGACACAGCCAAGGATCAGCTCGCCTTCGATCGGATCGGGGCAATCTGCGGGGCGGGATCCAGCGGGGGAAGCGAATCGTTCGTGGTTCCGATCATCGCCGCGCTGATCAAGCCGCTGTTCGGGCTGTTCTTCCATAATGCCGCCGATGCGATCGACAAGAAGATCGAGGACTACAAGGCCGAGTGGGAGGGGCGCACCACGCTTGGCCTGTTCGGCGGCGGTGCAGGCGCGATAGCACCGAACTATCGCTGCATCCGTCTGGTGCGGGTGACCGAGGATCCCGAGAAGGAAGGACAAGATGCCGACAACGCTGAGATCGAATTCGACGCGCTGATGGCGATCAACTGGGTCGAGGCCAACCGCGCCTGGCAATTGGTTCCGCTGCGGGTCTACACCCATAGTCCGGTGGCGCGCGGAACGAAGGTTACCTATGCGGTTTCGCTGAGCGGCAATGCCGTGACCGAGACCAAGGGCAAGGGCGACAGCGCGGCGATTCCCGAAACCCTGCTGTTCAAGGGCGCCTACAAGATTGCCGGCGACGCCGATCCGACCAACGGCATTGCCAAGGTTACCTATCCGGTCGATCCCTGCCTGGCGAAAAAGTCGATGGGTGTCGTTACAGACGAGCCTGGCGAAGCGTGCAATCCAAGCGACAAGGGCAAGGGTGCAATGCTGATCCCGGACGTGCCCGCGCTGGCGATCCCCGGTACGGTCCCTGATGCGGCCCATAGCCAGGGCAGCGCGGTCAACCTGTCGTTCAACGTCGCCGAAGCTGGCGAAGGCAAACGGCTTGACAGCCTGCAGAACTGGAAGACCTATCTTGGCAAGGCCGGAGACGGGCTGAGCGAGGCGCTGACCGCGGCGATCACCGGCCTGTTCGACAAATCCGAGGAGGAATAGGCCTCATGCCCGGTTCCGCGCGCGACGATGCTCGGCAATTCTTGCCAGGATCCCGATTGAGGACCTGGCTGCGCGCGGCGCCGGGCAAGGCCCTGGGTCTGTTCACGGGAGCCTATCAGACCGAATCGCTGGCCGATGCCAATACCGGTCTGGGGCGGCGGGAATATGTTCCGGGCTCAGAGCTTGGCGCGATGCCCTATGCGTCGATCTGCCGGATCTGGTCTGACACCAGCGAGGGCAGCGGGTTTGTGGCGGGTCCGGGGCTTGTGCTCACAGCCGCCCACGTGCTTCACAACGCCCTGTCCCGAACGGTTACCTTTGCCGACGGCCTTGAATTCACGGTCGGGTCAGACAGCTTTGCGATCCATCCTTCGTACCAAAGCGAGGGCGACCGCTTCGATATCGCGGCGATCCGGCTCGATCCGCATGCGCTTGCGGGCCGCCAGCCGATCGCGATCCTGACCGCCAGCGACGAGCTGACCGAGCGGTCCGAGTGCGAGGTCGCCGGTTACGCTGCCGGATTTGCGACCATGGTGCGTCACCGGGTTTCCGGCGCGCGCAATGCCGAGGGCGAATTCGCGGTGCGAACATCGGGCGGCCAGGTCCACCACCGGATCGACACATCGCGAGGCCAAAGCGGAGCCCCGATCCTGGTGCGGCCGGGCAACGGTTCAGGCACGTTCGCGGCGATCGGTGTGCACACCTATGGCAAGGGCAATATGAAGCCCGGCCTGCTCAACCACGGCACCGCCTTTCCGGTTTCCGGCTTCGCTTCCCCCTGAGCCCTTCCCCCTAATGCCTGGCCAGGAAGGCCAGGTGATGGCGCGCGGTTTCGGCGGGCTTTTCGATCATCGGCACGTGGCCGACATCCTCGAACACCACCAGCTCGCTGTCGCGGATGCCCTCGTGCTGGACCGTGGCGCAGGACACATCGAGCAGCCGGTCATGGCGGCCCCAGACGATCTGGGTCGGCACGCTCACCTCGCCCAGGCGGGCGTTGAGCGGCTTGACCAGCGCCTCTTCGGCGATCTGGGCGAAGATCGCATCGAGCAGGCCCTGATGCGGAGCCATATCCTGCCACATCACCTTCTTGAACGCGCCGGGAATATAGCGCGGCTTGTGGACGATGAAATCCATCAGCTTGTCGACATCGGCCAGCGAGCGCGGCACCAGCGGGCTCTCGCCGCGCCCGACCATCCGCTGCAATTCGCTTTCGTCGGGGCCGATCACGCCCGCGTTGTTGAACAGGGTGAGCGAGCGCAACCGCTGCGGATATTTGAGCGCGAAGTGCAGCGCGATCAGCCCGCCCATCGAATTGCCGCCGAGGTGGCAGGTCTCGATCCCCAGCGCATCGAGGAAGGCGGCGAGCCGCTCGGCCTGGGCGGCGCCGGAATAGTCCAGCCCGGCAGCCCGCGTGTTTTCGCCAAAGCCCGGCAGATCGGGGGCGATCACCCGGTAATGGTCCTTCACGCAGGGCGCATAGAACGACCAGTTGTCCTTGTCGCCGCCAAAGCCATGAACCAGCACCAGCGCCTCGCCATCGGCCTTGCCGCCTTCAAGGTAGGGCCAGGTCAGGCCGGCGGCCTCTATGCTTTTTTGCGCCATGCCGCCCTTGCGGCGCTGGGCATTGCGGGCCCAGCCGAACACGGTGCGCGGGGCGAGGAAATAGAGCGCCACCACGGCGGCAAGCGCAAGGGCAAGGATCAGGGCGAGCATGTTCATCGTCGGGGCCCTCCTTAGAGATTGAACGCCGGGCGCTGGGCCATCTTGGCCCGCCAGGCGGCGATCGCGGGGCGATCGGCATTGACGTCGACCTTGACCCATCCGGCAAAATCGAGCGCCACCGCAGCGGTGATATCAGCCAGCGAAAAGGCGCTTCCCGCCACCCATTCGCGGTGCTGCATGTGATCCTCGAACCGGTCGAGGAAATGGATCAGCCGCGCCCGGCCGCGTTCGGCCAGTTCGGGGATCTGGGCATAGTCCTGCGGGCCGGGCAGCGCGCGGCCCTTCATTGCCGGGGCCGTGTTGCGCAGCGCTTCGGCGATGGCCATGAAGCATTCGGCCTCGATCTTCGCGTTCCAGCTTGCCACCTCGGCCTTTTCCACCGCGGTCCGCCCCAGCAGCGGCGGTTCGGGATGTGCTGCCTCGGCCCAGGCGGTGATCGCGGCATTGTCGGGCAGAACGGTCCCATCGTCGAGCACCAGCGCGGGCACGGTCAGCGCGGGGTTGATCGCGCGGTAGGCATCGGAGAGCTGCTCTGCGGCGGCCAGATCGACGATCCGGGTTTCGTGGGCGATGCCCTTTTCGGCCAGCAGAATGCGTGCGCGGCGCGGACTGGGAGCGCGGGGATGTTAGCGTCCGCGCTCGTGGTGTAATTT
>JAKOWQ010000212.1 GCA_029781465.1 Pseudomonadota bacterium | reverse complement strand
TGCGATGATGCGGCGCGAGGTCTATGCCACCACCGGCCCGCGCATGGTGGTGCGGGTGTTCGGCGGCTGGGACTTCACCGCCGCCGATCTCAAGGGTGACTGGGTCAAGGCCGGCTACACCCGCGGAGTGCCGATGGGCGGCGAGATGAAGGCCGGCAAGGGCAAGCCCAGCTTCATCATTTCCGCGCTCAAGGATCCGATCGGTGCCAATCTTGACCGGGTACAGGTGGTCAAGGGCTGGGTCGACAAGGCCGGCAATGCCCACGAAAAGGTGTTCGACGTGGTCTGGTCGAGCCCCGAGACCCGCAAGGTCAGCGGCGGCAAGCTGGCAGCGGTGGGCGACACGGTCGATGTGAACACCGCGACCTATCAGAACACCATCGGCGCGCCCACGCTGGCAACCGTATGGAGCGATCCCGAGTTCGATCCTGGCCAGCGCGCGTTCTATTATGTGCGCGTGCTCGAAATCCCCACCCCGACCTGGGTCGATTTCGACAAGGTCCGCTTCAAGCTCACCCTGCCGCCGGAAATCCCGCTCAAGGGACAGGAACGCGCCTACACTTCGGCGATCTGGTATTCGCCAGCCGCCTGACGGGAGACTCTTATGACCTGGCGAAGCCGCGCAGCCGCCGTGCTGCGCGAACCACTGGCGCATTTCCTGATCGCCGGGGCATTGGTCTACGCCCTGCTTGCGGGCCGTGCGCCCGATGTTGGCGAGCGGCGGATCGTGGTCAACGAGGAGGTGGTCTCACGCATCGCGGACCGTTTCGCCTTGACCTTTCGCCGCGCCCCCACGGCCGAGGAGCTTGACGGACTGATCAGTGACTATGTTCACGATCAGGTTTATTACCGCGAGGCGCTGCGGCTCGGGCTCGACAAGGACGATGAAGTCGTGATGCGCCGGATGCGCAACAAGATGGTCTCGATTGCCACCAGCGATGCCGAAGCCGCCGAGCCGGACGACGCCGAGCTGCAAAAACTGCTCGACAAGGATCCCGGGCGCTATGCGCGCGACCCGCAGATCACTTTCAGCCAGCTCTATTTCGGTGCCGACAGCCCGGCGGCGCGCACTGCCGCGAATGAGGCGCTGGCACTGACCACCAAGGGCGCAGACGCCTCGCGCTTGACCCAGCCCGCTCCGATCCAGGATCATTACGCCAAATCACCCGGAAGCGATGTCGCCGCGATTTTCGGTGACGAATTCGCAGGCGCCGTTGCCAGGCAGCCGCGCGGGAAATGGGTGGTGATGACATCGGGCCTCGGGCTGCATCTGGTCCGCCTGGAGGCACTCGATGCCCCCGCCCCGCCGAGCGTTGCCGAGGCCCGCCAGCAACTCGCCAACGATTGGCGCAACGCCGCGACCCGCAAGGCCGAGGACGAGGCCTATCGCAAGATCGTCTCGGGTTATGACGTGGTGATCGAGCTGCCCGGAAAATGATTCGCCGCGCGATCCTGTTGCTGCTCGTCGCGCTGGCCGGGTTTGCCATGCCCGCCCACGCCGACGAACTGCGTCCTGGCTATCTGGAGCTGACCCAGCGCGATGCGACGCACTGGAAGGTGCTGTGGAAGGCGCCGATCCTGGGCGGCCTCGCCACCCGCTCGCACCCGCTGCTGCCCGGTTTCTGCACCTTGAGCCAGGGCAAGTCCGACCTGTCCGGCGGATCGGTAGTGGTGGCCGCCGAAGCCACCTGCACCCACCCGCTCGATGGCCAGAAAGTGGGCCTCGACGGCATGGAGGCGGCCTTTACCGACGCGCTGGTGCGGGTCGCGCCGCTTGGCCGTCCGGTGCAGGCGGCGCGGATCACGCCCGAGCAGCCGAGCATGGTCGTCGCCGCGGTTCCCGATCGCTGGGAAGTTGCCCGGACCTATCTGGTGCTGGGGATCGAGCATATCCTGACCGGGTACGATCACCTGCTGTTCGTGATCGCGCTGGTGCTGCTGTTGGGTCGCCCGTGGGAGGTGGTGCGCGCGGCGACCGCGTTTACCGTGGCCCATTCGATCACGCTCGCGGGCACGACGCTGGGCCTGTTCGGCCTCGCCCAGGCCCCGGTCGAGGCGCTGATTGCCCTTTCGATCGTGTTTCTGGCGGTGGAGATCGTCAAGCATGAGGAAGGTGCCCCGCGCCTGTCGGAGCGGATTCCCTGGGTGGTGGCCTTCCTGTTCGGCTTGTTGCACGGCTTCGGTTTTGCGGGCGCGCTACGCGAAATCGGCCTGCCCGAAACCGACGTGCCGATGGCATTGCTGACCTTCAACGTCGGGGTCGAACTTGGGCAGTTGGTGATCGTCGCCGGGGTGCTGGCTCTGATCGCGCTGGTGCGGCGCTTCGCACCACCCGCGCAGCGCCCGGTAACCATCGCCGCAACCTACGCGATCGGGATCACTGCCAGCTTCTGGTTCTTGCAGCGGCTGCTGTGAACGCACCGGCGCGCCTGCCCGGACTTGAGGCCCAGCGCGCGATTGCGGCCCTGCTGGTGGTGGGATTGCACGTCCAGGCGGTGTTCGGGATCTGGCTGCCGGGCTGGTTTTCCAAGGGCTATCTCGCGGTCGATTTCTTCCTGATGCTCTCGGGCTTTCTGATGATGCGCCACGCGGGGCCGAAGCTGGCCGCCGGATTCTCGCCGCTGGCCTTCCTCGCCGCGCGCTATCGCCGCCTGTGGGGGGTGATGGCGCTGGGCGGACTGATCGGAGCACCATTCCTGTGGAGCCGCGCGGGAAGCCTTGGCGCCTTCCTGCCGCCCTTCGCCGCCAACCTGGCGCTGCTGCCCTTCCCGTTCGACGGTGTGCTGTTCGCGCTCAATATTCCGGCCTGGTACGTGTTTTACGAACTGGTCGCCAATGCGGTGTTCGCGCTGGTGCTGTTTCGCCTGCCGACCGGGTGGCTGGCGCTGCTGGCGGCGCTCCTGCTTGCCGTCACAGTGCGGATCGCGTTTGCCTTCGACACGCTCGATCTCGGGGCCAGGCCGGAAACCTTCCTGCCGGCATTTCCGCGCATCTTCCTGGCTTTCACGCTTGGCATGCTCACCGCGCGTGTGCCCCTGCCGCGAATCCCCGGTTCGCTCGGGCTTGCCGCTCTGCCCTTCGCCGCAATCGGGAGCCGGGTGATCGAATGGACCGGCGGCGGGTTCGATCTGGCCTTTGTACTTCTCGCCTGTCCCGTCGCGCTGATCGGAGCGCTCGGTTGGAGGCATGACAACCCCCTGATCCGGGCGGGCGGCGCCGCTTCGTTTCCCCTGTTCGCGGTGCATTTGCCGGTTCTCGAAGCGATGCGCGAGCTTGGCTGTGCCTGGCCCACCGCGCTTTGCATGGCGTTGCTGACTGCGGGAGCAATCGCATGGTGGACAAACCGCCCTGCCCGCAGCATGGCGAGCCCTACAACTTGAGGAGATCTTCAATGGACGCCGCCGTTCTCTATGAGCTGGACAGCCAGGGTATTGCCACGATCACGCTCAACCGTCCCGAACTGCGCAATCCGATCTCCGAAGCCGATGTGATCGAAGGACTGCTGGACACGCTCGAGACGATCGAGGGCGATCCCGCGGTCCGCGTCGCGATCCTGACCGGCGCAGGCAAGGGCTTCTCCTCGGGCGGGAACATCAACGCGATGAAGCCGGGCTCCGGGCTCAATGCCGGGCTTCCGGCGCGCACCCGGGGCAACTACAAACGCGGCATCCAGCGCCTGCCGCTGGCCTTCGCTGCGCTGGAAGTGCCGGTGATCGCGGCGGTCAATGGCCCGGCAATCGGCGCCGGGCTCGATCTGGCCTGCATGTGCGACCTGCGCATCGCCGGCGAAAGCGCCAAATTCGCTGAAAGCTTCGTCAAGCTGGGGATCATCCCCGGCGATGGCGGTGCCTGGCTGTTGCAGCGGGTGGTAGGATTTTCCAAGGCCGCCGAAATGTCGCTGACCGGCGACATGCTTGATGCCGCCGAGGCCTTGGCCTGCGGGCTGGTCTCGCGGGTCGTGCCCGACGCCGACCTGATGGACGCCGCCCGCGCGCTGGCCGGCAAGATCGCCGCCAATCCGCCCTTTGCGGTGCGCATGACCAAGCGGCTGCTGTGGGAGGGGCGCCGCGCCGACCTTGCGACCGTGCTGGAAATGTCGGCGGCGATGCAGGCCGTGGCCCACGCGACCGGCGATCATCAGGAGGCGGTCAACGCCTTCATCGACAAGCGCTCTCCGACCTTCAAAGGCGATTGATGGCTTAAAATGTGATTTTGACGTTTGGCTATCACATTTTGATGTGATAGCTCGCGAATCATGGCTACGAACATCATCGATCGCGTCCGTCGGCTGGTTGCCGATGGGGGTATGTCACGCTCCGGCCTGGCCCGTGCGGCCGGGCTTCACGCCAACACCTTGCGCGATTGCACCGACGAGGGTTGGAACCCCACCAGCGAAACGCTGCGCAAGCTCGAAGCCTTTCTGTGGGACAGCGACGATGCCCCTGTGCTGGTTCCGATCGAGGAAATCATCGAGGAGGCCCGCAATGGCCGGATGTTCATCCTGGTCGATGACGAGGACCGCGAGAACGAGGGCGATCTGGTCATCCCGGCGCAGATGGCCACCCCCGACGCGGTCAACTTCATGGCCACCCACGGGCGCGGACTGATCTGCCTCACCCTGACCCGCGAACGCACCGAGCATCTCGGCCTTGAACTGATGAGCCGCAACAACGGCACCCGCCACGAAACCGCCTTCACTGTCTCGATCGAGGCCCGCGAAGGCGTAACCACAGGAATATCCGCCGGTGACCGCGCCCGCACCGTGGCGGTGGCGATCGACGCCGCCAAGGGCCGCCAGGACATCGTCACCCCCGGCCACGTCTTTCCGCTTATCGCGCGCGATGGCGGGGTTCTGGTCCGTGCCGGCCACACCGAGGCGTCGGTCGACATCGCCCGTCTGGCCGGCCTCAATCCCTCGGGCGTGATCTGCGAGATCATGAACGAGGACGGGACCATGGCCCGGCTTGACGACCTGATCCCCTTCGCGCGCCGCCACGGCCTCAAGATCGGGACGATCCGTGACCTGATCGAATACCGCCGCAAGCACGATCACCTGGTCGAATGCGTCAGCGAAGCCCCGTTCGTCTCCGACTATGGCGGTGACTGGACCGCCAAATCGTTTCGCAACAAGGTCGATGGCGCGGTCCATATCGTGCTTCAGAAGGGAACGGTTGCCCCTGGCGAGCCGACCCTGGTGCGGATGCACGCGATCTCGATCTATTCCGACGTGCTGGGCCAGCCGGGGCCGCGCAAACGCATCCTGCAGCGTGCAATGGCGCAGATCGGCCAGCACGGCAGCGGAGTGATCGTGCTGCTGATGCCGAGCAGCTCCGATCAGCTTTCGGCCGAGGTTGGCGGGATCAAGTCCGCCGCCATGGATCTGCGCGCTTATGGAATCGGGGCACAAATTCTTGCCGACCTGGGTATTGGCGACATGATCCTGTTGACCAATGCCCATCGCAACATCATCGCGCTGGATGGCTACGGCCTCAACATCGTCGGCGAACAAGCCATCACCGGAGACTGAACCTCATGGCCCGATTTCTCATCGTCGAAGCCCGCTTCTACGATCACCTCAACGATATGCTGATCTCGGGTGCCAAGGCCGCGATCGAGGCAGCCGGGCATCAGGCCGATGTCATCACGGTTCCCGGCGCTCTGGAAATTCCCGGTGCGATCGTGCTGGCCGATCAGGCCCAGCTCTATGACGGCTTTGTCGG
>JAKOWQ010000185.1 GCA_029781465.1 Pseudomonadota bacterium | reverse complement strand
CCAGGGCTTGCCTTCGGCGATACGCGCCTCACGCGTGTCGGAAAGCTCGGTCAGCAGCCCCAGCAGGCCTTCGCCGTCCATCCGCCGCACCCGCCCTTCAAGTTCAAGCGCAACGTAGTTCCAGGTCGGGACCTGCTCCGCTCCCCCATCGCCATACCAGCGCGGCGAGACGTAACCATCGGGTCCGTTGATCACCACCAGCGCGGTTGCGCCATCAAGATGCCGGGTCAAGGCGTTGCCGCGCGCGAGGTGGAATTGCAGTGCTCCGTCGCGGGTCCAGTGCAGCGCGACATGGCCCACGCGCGGCCCGTCGGGGGTGGCGGCGAAAACCATGCCGAAGCCGATTTCCTCGATCAGCGTTTCCAGCAGCGCGCGATCGGGGCGGCGAAAGGCGGGATTGGGGTGCATCAGTGTTTCCTCGCGCCCGGCCCCGGCTTGCCCGCAGCCTTGCCCGCCGGCTTGGGCGAGCCCTTGCCCTTGGTCGGGCCGCGGTTCTTGCGCGGCGGGCCATCTTCGGCGGCGCCGCGCTTGCGCCGTTCGCCCCGGCGCTCCTTGCGGTATTGCTTGGCGTGGGCCTTGGCCGCGGCCTTGCGCACCTCGCGGTTGGGGGCAGGCGGTGCCTCGGGCAGTTCGGCGCCGTCGGCCGGGTCGAAGCCCAGCCCGGCCATGCTTGCGGCGAAATGCTCGGGCAGCTCGGCGGTCACGTCGAGCGGGGCGCCATCGGGGTGGTCTATCAGCAGCCGCCGCGCGTGCAGGTGCAGCTTGCGGCTGATCGTGCCGGAAAGGAACGCGTCCTGCCCGCCATATTTGCCATCGCCCACGATCGGATGGCCGATCGCGGCCATGTGCACGCGCAGCTGGTGGGTGCGCCCGGTCAGCGGCTGCAACTCCACCCAGGCCGCGCGGTTGCCCGCCCGGTCAAGCACGCGGTAGCGGGTGCGGGCGCTTTGCCCTTCGCCCGACTTGTCGACCATCATCTTCTCGCCGCCGGTGCCCGGCTGCTTGGCCAGCGGCAGTTCGATCAGCCCGTCCTCGATGTCGGGTACGCCCACAACCAGTGCCCAGTAGATCTTGCGAGCCGAGCGGCCCGAAAAGTGCCGCGAAAAGAACGCCGCGCTGCCCGGGGTGGCGGCGATCAGCAAGGCGCCCGAGGTATCCTTGTCGAGCCGGTGGACCAGCCGCGGGCGCGGGCCGCTTTGCACATAGGCATCGAGCAATCCGTCGACATGCTCATAGGTGCCGCTGCCGCCCTGGGTGGCCAGGCCGGGCGGCTTGTTGAGCACGATCGCGGCGCGGTCGCGGTGGATCACCATTGCGTCGGCCAGCTCGATCTGGGCCTCGCTCAGCGGTTTGCGGGCGCGCGGCTTGCGCTCGGCCTGCTCGCCGCCGGGAGGAACCCGCAGCACCTGCCCTTTGCTCAGCCGGTCGGCCGGATCGGCGCGTTTGCCATCGACCCGGATCTGTCCGGTGCGCGCCCAGCGGCTGACCGTGGCGAAACCGACCTGCGGCAGGTGGCGCTTGAACCAGCGATCGAGCCGCACGCCATCGTCATCGGCCCCGACGGTGAACTGGCGGACCTCGGAGCTCATGCCAGGGCCCGCATTGCCAGCAGCCCGGCGAACAGCCCGGCAATCCCGCCCGCCAGCGAAATTCCGGCATAGAGCGCCGCGGCTGCGGCCGCGCCGCGTTCGATCATCAGGCCGATCTCCAGGCTGAAGGCGGAAAAGGTGGTGAAGCCCCCGAGCAGGCCGACCCCCAGCAGCAACCGCCACTGCTCTCCTCCCTGGCCGTGGCGCGCCAGCCATCCGGCCAGCAACCCCATGGCGAAGGATCCGATCAGGTTGACGCTCAACGTCGCCCAGGGAAAGGCACTGGCCGCCACCGGCCCGATCGCGCGGGTCCAGCCCCAGCCGGCCAGATAGCGCAGCCAGGCACCAAAGGCGCCGCCAAGGGCAACAAAAAACGAGGAAGCAAGAAATCCGGGCGCGGTCATCGCCCCCGCCTTAGCCGCTCGCGGTGCCGGGCGCCACACCCTTGCCTTTGACCATTCCCGGCTTGCCATCGCTGCGACTCTCTGCTAGCCGCCCGCCCGTTCGTGCCGATCCTTGTCGGATTCGGCCCGTTTTTCGTTTCGATCTGAAGGTGCTCCCCCGCACCGGAGTGTTTGGCGGGGTTCTGGCCTTTTCGTATGTGAGGTGTGTCGGTTTATGCAAATTCTCGTCCGCGACAACAATGTCGAGCAGGCCCTGCGCGCGCTCAAGAAGAAGCTGCAGCGCGAGGGCGTGTACCGCGAGATGAAGCTGCGCCGTCATTACGAGAAGCCCAGCGAAAAGCGCGCCCGCGAAAAGGCCGCCGCCGTGCGCCGCGCCCGCAAGATGGAGCGCAAGCGGATGGAGCGTGACGGCGTCAAGTAAGCTTGCGCGCGTCTAGCCGATAAGCCATGAGGGCGCGGAGCAATCCGCGCCCTTTGCTTTGGCGCCCAGAAGGAAACCGTTCGATGACCGAGATTACCCGCGTGCCCCTTCAGCCGATCGCCAAGGGCGCGCTTGGCAAGCTGTGGCTGGGCGTTGTTGCCGCTGCGCTCGCCGCGGCTGGCCTTGCTTGGGCCACCCTGCCGCCCTCGGTCAATGTCGAGGTGCTCAAGGCCGGAATCGGCGCCAGCCCGACCATCGCCGATGTGGCCATGATCAACTACAAGGGCATGCTTCCCGACGGCAAGGTGTTCGATGAGGGCAAGCAGGCCGTGCTGCCGCTTGAAGGGGTGATCCCCGGCTTTACCAAGGCGCTTGAGCAGATGCAGCGCGGCGGCAAGTACAAGGTCTTCATTCCCGCCAAGCTGGCCTATGGGGACCGCCAGGCCGGCGAGATTCCGCCCAACACCGACCTGACCTTCGAGATCGAGCTGATCGATTTCAAGAGCCGCGCCGAAATCGAGCAGCAGCAGCGCATGATGCAGCAGCTGCAGGAGATGCAGGCCCAGCAGGAGCAGCAAAAGGGCAAGGGTCAGGGCGCACCCAAGCCCGAATAGGCCCGCGCTTGCGGCCTTTGTCCGCCGGTGCTAGCGCGCCGATGCAACGCTGTATTTGTTGAAGGAATGCCATGTCGGTCGATACCGCCACCGTGGCCAGGATTGCTTCGCTCGCCCGGCTCAAGGTCGGCGAGGCCGAGCTTGAGGCCATGGTTCCCGAACTCAACGGAATTCTCGCCTGGGTCGAACAGCTCGGCGAAGTCGACGTGACTGGCATCGAACCGATGACTGCGGTGATTGAAAACCACCTGCGGCTGCGCGACGATGTGATCGATGCCGATCCGCTGACCGGCGGCGGGGTGCGCGAAGCCGTGCTGGCCAATGCACCGGCGGCGGAGCATGGCTTTTTCGGCGTGCCCAAGGTGATCGAATAATGGCCGACCTTACCGATCTGGGCGTTGCCGCGATCCGCGACGGCGTGGCCAAGGGCCTGTTCACCGCAGTGGAAGTAGCCGAGGCCTTCAACGCCAATGTCGCTGCGGCGCAAGCGGCGCTCAACGCCTTCATCGTCACCACGCCCGATGCCGCGATCGAGGCGGCAAAGGCCACCGACGCGCGCCGCGCCGCGGGTCAGCCGCTGGGCAAGATGGGCGGCGTGCCGATCGGGATGAAGGATCTGTTCGCCACCCGAGGCGTGCAGACCACTGCGGCGAGCCATATCCTCGAAGGGTTCGAGCCCGAGTACGAAAGCACCGTTTCGCAAAAGCTGTGGGACGCGGGCGCGGGCATGCTCGGCAAGCTCAACATGGACCAGTTCGCAATGGGCTCGTCGAACGAGACGAGCTATTTCGGCAACGTGATCTCGCCATGGCGGCGCAATGACGGCGGGAATGCCCCGCTGGCGCCGGGTGGCAGTTCGGGCGGCAGTTCGGCGGCGGTGTCCGCACGGCTCTGCCCGGCGGCAACCGGGACCGATACCGGTGGCTCGATCCGCCAGCCCGCCGCCTTCACCGGCATTTCGGGGATCAAGCCCACCTATGGCCGGTGCAGCCGCTGGGGCATCGTCGCCTTCGCTTCCTCGCTCGATCAGGCCGGGCCGATGGCCCGCGACGTGCGTGACTGCGCGATCATGCTCGAGGCGATGGCCGGTTTCGATCCCAAGGATGCGACCAGCCTGAACCTGCCGGTGCCCGAATGGGAAGCCGGCCTGAACGCCGATCTGCGCGGCAAGAAGGTCGGGGTTCCGCGCGAATACCGCATGGACGGGACCGATGCCGATGTTCTCGCCAGCTGGGACCAGGGGATCGAATGGCTGAAAGATGCCGGCGCCGAAGTGATCGACATTTCGCTGCCGCACACCAAGTATGCGCTCCCGGCCTATTACATCGTCGCCCCGGCCGAAGCCTCGTCAAACCTCGCGCGTTACGATGGCGTGCGCTATGGCCTGCGCGATCTGCCCGATGGCGCGAACCTTCAGGAGATGTACGCCGCGACCCGCGCCGCCGGGTTCGGGGCCGAGGTCAAGCGCCGGATTCTGATCGGCACCTATGTGCTCTCCGCGGGCTTCTACGATGCCTATTACACCCAGGCGCAGAAGGTCCGCACGCTGATCAGCCACGATTTCAGGAACGCCTTTGCCGAGGTCGACGTGATCCTGGCGCCGACCGCGCCCACCGCCGCCTTTGGCCTGGGTGATATGGTTTCGGATCCGCTGGCGATGTACCTGAACGATGTCTTCGCGGTTCCGGCCAGCCTTGCCGGTCTGCCGGCGATGTCGGTGCCAGCCGGGCTCAACCGCGAGGGACTTCCGCTTGGGCTTCAGATCGTCGGCAAGCCGTTCGACGAGCAGGGTGTGCTCAATGCGGGCCTTGCGATCGAAAGCCGCGCTGGCTTCGCCGCCAGGCCGGAGAGGTGGTGGTAGCAGCCGCTCCTGGCGCAAATCCGGCCGGGGCGGCGCGCTTCGAGGCGCTCGATTCGCTGCGCGGAGTGGCGGCGCTGGCGGTTGCCGCCGAGCATCTCAACGCCCAGGGGCCGGTCTTCGGCCATGCTTTTTTCCGTTCGGGCTGGCTGTTCGTCGATTTCTTCTTCGTGCTTTCCGGCTTCGTGATTGCCGCCGCCTATGGCGAGCGGCTGCGCGGCGGCTTTCCCGCGCTGCGGTTTCTGTGGCTGCGTGTGGGGCGCATCTGGCCGATGCACATCGTGGTCCTGATCGCCTATCTTGCGATCGAGCTTTTGGCGCTGGCGCAGGGCGGGAGCGGGCTGACCGGGCGCACGGCCTTTGCCCCGGAGCGCGCGGTATCGGCGCTGCTGATCCAGGCCCTGCTGCTCCAGGCGCTTTACACTCCGGCGATGTATGCCTGGTCGCTGCAAAGCTGGTCGGTGGCGGTGGAAATGGTGCTCTATGCGCTTGCCGCGATCGGCTGGCGCGCGCTGGGCCGATGGTGGTGGCTGGCGGGTGTGGTGTTTGCCCTCGGCGCGGGAGCGCTGATGGAATTTCCACAGCAGGTGGGGCTGTATCACAAGCTGCTGCGCGGGCTGTGCGGGTTCGGACTGGGCGCGGGAACCTTCGCGGCCTGGCGCCGCCTGGAACGGCGGCTGGCGGCAGCGCCGCGCGCGGTGATGACGCTGGCTGAAATCGCGCTGTGCCTTGGGGTGTTCACGATGGTTGCGGGTTTCGACGATACCATCCCGATGCTCGTCTGCGACGGACTGTTCGCGCTGGCGGTGCTGGTCTTCGCGGCCGAACGAGGGCGTGTTTCCGGCCTGCTGCTGACCCGGCCGCTGATGCTGGGCGGGCTGCTTTCCTATTCGCTCTACATGGTCCATCCGCTGGTCGAGAGCCTGACGATGACCGGCCTGCGGCAGATCGCGACCTTGGCCGGTTGGGGCGATGCCTTCATCCCGGTGGCGGGTAACAACCGCCCGGCGATCGGCGCGGGATACGGCCTGCTGGCCGATGGGGCGGCGCTGATTGCGCTGGCCTGCGCGCTGGCTGCGGCCTGGGCCGGCCACCGCCTGATCGAAAAACCCGCACGGGATTGGTCGCGCCGGATCGCGCCGCGGGTCGGTTAGCCGATTTCCCCCTTTTCACAGACCCGCCCTGGCCCTATCGGCTTGGCCCATGAGCAACTATCGCATCCACGGCGCAACGGGCGAATGGGAGGTCGTGATCGGCCTTGAGGTCCACGCGCAGGTAACCTCGAACTCGAAGCTGTTCTCGGGCGCAGCCACCGCCTTCGGGGCCGAGCCGAATACCCAGGTCAGCCTGGTCGATGCGGCCATGCCGGGCATGCTGCCGGTGCCCAACCGCGAATGCATCCGCCAGGCGGTGCGCACGGGGCTGGCGATCAACGCGCAGATCAACAAATGGAGCCGGTTCGACCGCAAGAACTACTTCTACGCCGATCTGCCGCAGGGTTATCAGATCAGCCAGCTCTATCACCCGCTGGTGGGCGAGGGCAGCCTCGAGGTGGTGCTCGATCCCAAGGACCCGGAAGGCAGCACCAAGACGATCGGGATCGAACGCATCCATGTCGAGCAGGACGCGGGCAAGCTGATGCACGATCAGCACCCGACCATGTCCTATGTCGATCTCAACCGTTCGGGCGTGGCGTTGATGGAGATCGTCAGCCGCCCGGACATGCGCTCGCCGGCCGAGGCCGGAGCCTACCTCGCCAAGCTGCGCACGATCCTGCGCTATGTCGGCTCGTGCGATGGCAACATGGACCAGGGTTCGATGCGGGCCGACGTCAACGTTTCGGTGCGCCGCCCGGGCGAGCCGTTCGGCACCCGGACCGAGACCAAGAACGTCAACTCGGTGCGCTTCGTCATGGCCGTGGTCGAAAGCGAGGCGCGCCGCCAGGTCGATCTGATCGAGGATGGCGGCGCGGTGGTTCAGGAAACCCGGCTTTACGATCCGGACAAGAACGAGACCCGTTCGATGCGCTCCAAGGAAGACGCGCACGATTACCGCTATTTCCCCGACCCCGACCTGCTCCCGCTGGAGCTGGACGACGCCTTCGTCGAGAAGTGCCGCGCCAGCCTGCCCGAACTGCCCGACGCCAAGCGCCACCGCTATGAAGGTGCGCTGGGGCTTTCGCCCTACAACGCGGGCGTTCTGACCGCCGAGGTCGAAACCGCGCGCTGGTTTGAGGCGCTGCTGACCGCCACCGCCGCCAAGGCCGGCAAGGGCGAGGCGGAGGTTGCCAAGCAAGCATCGAACTGGCTGATTTCCGAACTGTTCGGCGCGCTCAACAAGCTGGGCAAGGGCCTCGATGACAGCCCGGTCAGCCCCGAGGACGGTGCGGAACTGCTGGCGCTGGTTGCCGATGGCACGATCTCGGGCTCGATCGCCAAGCAGGTGCTCGAAAAGATGCTTGAGAGCGGCGATGGCGCGGCGGCGATCGTCGAGCGCGAAGGCCTCAAGCAGACAACCGATACCGGCGCGATCGAGGCGGCGGTCGATCAGGTGCTTGCCGCCAATGCCGACAAGGTCGCCGAATACAAGGCCGGCAAGGAGGCGCTGTTCGGCTTCTTCGTTGGCCAGGCGATGAAGGCGATGCAGGGCAAGGGCAACCCGCAACTGGTCAACCAGGTGCTCAAGAGCAGGCTCGGCTGAGCGTTTTTTTCGCAAGCGAAAATACCCACTTGCGAAGCGTTTAGGCTGCGCTAATCCTGCGTCTATCGCTGTGATTTTGGGGGCTGCCTTGATCAGAAATCTGTTGCGTGCCGTTAGTGGCGCGATCGTTGCCGTGTGCCTGATTGCAGGGGCTGCGCCCGCCGTGGCCGGATCGGTTCAGCGTGACGGCTTTGCCTATCCGCAAGGCCAGCCGATCAAGATCGTGGTGTTTCGCCCCGATGTTCGCGTCGGATCGCTCCGGGTCGGCGGGCTCGATGAACCCAATGCCGACTGGACCGCAGCGGCGCGCACCAACATCCAGACCGCAATGGAATCCTCGCCCCAGATGCGTGAGGCAAACCTGACGTTTCTGGGTGAATTCGAGGGCGAACAGGCCGATGTGGTCAATGAGAACCGCGGCCTGTTCGAGGCCGTCGCCGGGGCCATGTTCCAGCATGTGACCATGGGCGACAGGCTGCCGACCAAGCTGGTTGCCAGCACCGATCCAAATGCCAAAAAGCAGTACCGGATCGACTGGTCGCTTGGGGCGCAGACCGATCGGCTGCGCGAGGTGACCGGGGGTGACTATGCCCTGTTCTTCTTCACCCACGATTCCTACGGCGATGCAGGGCGCAAGGTGGCGCAGCTGCTGATGGCCGGGCTGTTCGGGGCCTATGTCCCGGCCGGGGTCCATATCGGCTATGCCGCGATGATCGACCTCAAGACCGGCGACGTGGTCTGGTTCAACACCGACCTGGCGATGGGCGGCGATCCGCGCGATGCCGAGGGCGCTCAAAAGCGCGTCTCCCAGTTGCTCGCCGGCTTTCCCAAGCCGCCGGTGCAGCCCACCGCGGTTCAGCCCTGAAGCCAGACAGGATCGGCCAAGTGGCCCTGCTGGCCCGCTCCCTGCGTATCGTGCTGGCAGCACTGCTGGTAATCCAGCCGGTGCTGGTGGAGACCGCGCGCGCGCAGGAAGCGGCGGCCCAGCCCGCAGCGCTGCCCGTGGCCGAGGAGGAAACCTACAAGCCGGTCGACAAGGACGAGCGCGGGCTGTGGATGGACACCGAAGAGGGTGAGCGCCAGCTCAAGGCCTCGCAGCAGGTGATCCGTGATCCGGCGCTCAACGCCTATGTCCGCAAGGTGCTGTGCAACCTGGTCGGGCAGGGCAAGTGCACCAGTATCCGGCTCTACATCGTGCGCACACCCGACTTCAACGCCTCGATGGCGGTCAACGGGGCGATGGTGGTCTATTCGGGCCTGCTGCTGCGCACCCAGAACGAAGCCCAGCTCGCTGCGGTGCTGGGGCACGAATACACCCATTTCGCGGGCCACCACGGGCTAAGGATGTTCCGGCAGGTCAAGGAAAAATCCGCCGCGGCAGCCTGGCTGGCCTTTACCGGGATCGGGCTGATCGCCTCGTTCTCTATGGCGGCGTCGCTGTTCAGCTATTCGCGCGACATGGAGCGTGAGGCCGACAGCGGCGGTCTGGCACTGATGGCGGCAGCGGGATACGATACCCGCGAGGCATCGAAAGTGTGGGAACAGCTGCGCGCCGAGATGGATGCCACCGCTGCGGTGCGCAACACCAAATCGCGCAAGGACAAGAACGGCGGGATCTTCGCGACCCACCCGCCCACCGCCGAACGGGTGACCAATCTGGCGCAAATGGCCACGGCCAATCCCGGTGTTGCCGGGGCCACCGGGCTTGACAGCTACAGCGCGGCGATGGGGCACTGGTGGCCGGTGTTCTTCGACGATCAGCTCAAGCGCAACGATCTGGGCGCGAGCGACTATCTGCTGGCCGCGCTGGCGCAGCAGGGCTGGAGCCCGTGGCTGCTCTATGCCCGCGGCGAACTCTACCGCCGCCGCGCGTTGGGCAACGACATCGCCGATGCCGAGAAATTCTATTCCCAGGGAATCGAGGCTGGGGGCGAACTGCCCGAACTGTGGCGCGGTCGCGGGCTGGCGCGGCTCAAGCTGGAGCGCCCCGAAGACGGCAAGACCGATCTCAACGAATACCTTCGCCGATCCCCTGACGCGGTGGACAAGGCGATGATTGCAATGATGGCAGGAGAAACCCGATGAAGAAGCGTAATCTGTTGCTTGCCGCGCTGGTCCTGGCAAGCCTGCCTGCCGCCCCGGCGCTGGCCGGTTGGAAACTGGTTCCCCATGCCAAGCCGATTGCTGTGGCCAAGGGCACTCTCACCGTCACTCCCGATGCCGACTGGAACCGCTGGTCGGTACGCCCGATCAAGAAGGGCGAGGTGTGGACGCTCGACGGAACCGGGCTCAACGAGGTCTATTTCGTTTCCGGCCTGATCGTGGGCGAAACGCTATACCGTGATGCCGACAAGAAGAACCGGCCTTTGCCAACCCTCACCAAGGGCATGACGCTGACCGACATCCCGGAATTTTTCGAAAGCTCCAACCGGATCGCGCTCAACACTTCGCTGTTCACCGTTACCGGGGTTGAGCCGGCCAAGATGGGCGAGCGTGATGCAGTGAAGTTCAACTACGAATACGCGGTCGAGGGCAGCCCGCTCAAGCGCCGCGGCATGGCGATCGGATCACTCTCGGGGGGCGTGCTGTACCTTATCAGCTATACCGCGCCAGCGACCCACTTCTATGAGCAGAATCGGGCCAAGGCCGAGGCGATCATGGCCAGCGCGCACTACTGAACCGAACCGCAGGCCAAACCAAAGGGCGCCGGAATCGCTTCCGGCGCCCTTGCTGTTTGTATCGCGGTG
Source organism: Pseudomonadota bacterium (assembly GCA_029781465.1). Classification (GTDB taxonomy): domain Bacteria; phylum Pseudomonadota; class Alphaproteobacteria; order Sphingomonadales; family Sphingomonadaceae; genus Novosphingobium. The sequence goes on along the minus strand of JAKOWQ010000185.1, from coordinate 22,642 downwards.
CGACTTCAGCCGACCTTGGTGCCGGTCATCGGGAAGCTCCCGAAAGCGCCGGCCTTGATCGAGCCGGTAATGGTATCGCCGTCGACAGTGGCTTCGCCTTCGAGCTTCATCGGCATCGGCACGGTCATGTTCATGGTCCAGGTCAGCTTGTTGCCGTCAACCTTGCCGTTTTCGAGATCCATCGAACCCATCGCCCCGGCGTTCTTGCCGGTGAAGGTATCGCCATCCACCGCGATGGTGAACTGGCTCTTCTGATCCCCCATCGGGGTCTTGCTGACGCAGTCGTAAGTGCCGGAAATGGACATCGCTAATCTCCCTAGAATCGTTCCAACTTACAGGGGGGTAAGTAACCTATCACTCGCCGCTGTCGGCTTCGCTGTCAACCGCCGCGCTCGGCGCGTCGAGCACTTCGAGCGGCAGGCCGAGCGCTTTGAGTTGCGGCTCGACCAGTTTGCGGTCGCCCACCACCACGAAGACCATACCCTGTGGCTGAAGATAGGCCTGCGCGGCGGCGTCGATCGCGGCGGCGTCGATCGCGCGATAGCGCGCGGCAAGCGAGGCGTAATAGTCATCGGAGCGTCCCAACCGCCGGTTGGTCAGGATTGCGCCGAGCACCTGTGCGTTGGTCTCGAAGCGGTTGGGCAAGGCGCGGATGTTGCCATCGGTCACCCGCCCAAGCTCGATCGGATCGACCCCGCGCCGGGCGGGAAAATCAGCCATGTCCTTGCGGATCAGGGCGATGGCATCGCCGGTACGGTCGGCCTGGACCGGCGCGGTCAGCACCAGGCTGCGCGATCCCCTGGGGCTGGCAACCGATGAGCGCACCCCATAAGACCAGCCCTTGTCCTCGCGCAGATCCATGTTGAGGCGCGAGAGAAAGCCGTTGCCCAGCACCTCGTTGGCAAGATCGAGCGCTTCCATCCCCGGCGTCCCCCCGATCATCGGCAGCACCCGTCCGGCAACGATAACCGATTGGGGTGAATTGGGCCGGTCGATCAGCACGATCCGCTCGACCGGAGCGGGGGGGCGGGCTTCGAGCCGTTTCACCGGCACGGGAGTGGCGGGGGCGCTCCAGCCACCGAAAGCCGCCTCAAGCATTGGCCGCAACTGTTCCATCGCGATATCGCCGACCACGGTGATCTGCAGGTTGTCGGGCCGCAGCCAGCGCTGGTGCGCGGCTTTCAACGCGGCGGGATCGAGCGCGGCGACGCTGGTGGGATCGCCCATTCCATCGCCCGGCAGACCATAGGGATGGTCCTTGCCGAACAGGATCGGCGCCAGGCTGCGGCTGGCAAGCGCGCGCGGACTGGCCAGGGCCTGCGACAGATCGGCCAGGCGTTGATCGCGCACCCGCACGACGTCAGCCTCGCGGAATGCAGGGCTGCGCACCACATCGGCCAGCAGTGCCAGCGACGGGGCGAGATTGGCGCTGAGCGCAGAGAGCGTCACGGTCGAATCGTCGAGCCCCGCGCCGCTCCAGATCTGCGCGCCAAGCCGCTCCTTCTCCTCGGCGATGGCGGTGGCATCGCGGGTCGCGGTGCCTTCGTCGAGCGCGGCGAGCATCAGCGACTGGGTGCCGGGACTATCGAGCGAATCCGCCGCATTGCCCGCATCGAACGACAGGCTGACCAGCACCGTGGGCACCGCGCCGCGCCGGGCCAGCGCCACCGGGATGCCGTTGGAAAGCGTGGTGCGCTCGATTGCCGGGAACGCCAGATCGCCGACCGGGGCGACCGGCGGCGCGGTCCGGGCGGGGCCCTGCTCCAGCCGGGGCGGTTTCTTGCGGGCATCGCGGCGCGGTGCGGCGGCGGCCGCTTCATCACCCCAGCCGCCCATCGCCTCGCCCTTGTCGGTGCGGGTTCCGGGCACCACGGCCAGGGCATAGACCGGGCGCGAAAGCCAGTGCTGCATCGCCGTGCGCACCTCGCCCGGGGTCAGCGCCGCGATCCGCGCCAGATCGGCCTTGAACTGGGCGGGATTGCCCGAATAGAGCTGCCCCTCGGCCAGCTGCGCGCCCTTGCCGGAAAACCCGCCGACCTGCTCGAGCGCTCCGATCTGCTGGGCGACGGTGGAGGTCGCGGCCCGGCGCAGCTCGTCCTCGCTCGGGCCATCGGCCAGAAAGCGCGCGATCACCGCATCGAGCGCGGCCTCGGCCGTGGCGCGATCGACCCCCGGCTTGATCTCCATCGTCACCTGCAGGATCGAGACCTGCTCATAGAGCTGGGCCGAGGCGGAAACCGAAACCGCGATCTGCTGACCGCGCACCAGTTCGTTGTCGAGCCGCGACGAGGCCAGCCCGCCCAGCACCCGCATCCCCATATCGAGTGCGGCGGCATCGGGATCGTTGAGCCCGGGGCCGCTCCAGATCCGGTTGACCTGCACCACCGGCACCTGATCGGCCATGTCGCGCCGCAGCGGGGCGGGCAGGGTAACCGGCCCCGCGTCCTGCTTCGCCACGTCGGGGCCGCGCGGGATCGATCCGAACCACTTTTCGACCATCGGCCGGGCGGTGGCGGCATCGATATCGCCCGAAAGCGCAAGCACCACGTTGTTGGGGGCATAGTTGTCGGTAAACCACTTGCGCACGTCGGCCAGGCTCGCGGCGTCAAGATCGGCCATCGAGCCGATGGTCGAATGCCGATAGGGATGGCCGACCGGGAACAACCCCTCGGTGATCGCGTAGTCGGCAAGGCCATAGGGATCGTTATCGCCCTGGCGCTTCTCGTTCTGGACAACCCCGCGCTGCTTGTCGAGCTTGTCCTGGCTGACCGCGCCAAGCAGGTGGCCCATCCGGTCGCTTTCCATGAAGAGTGCCAGATCGAGCGCGCCGGTGGGCACGGTTTCGACGTAGTTGGTGCGATCGTACCAGGTCGATCCGTTGGTCGGGGTCGACCCTGCGCCTTCCAGCGGGATGTCGAAGTTGGGCACGTTCTCGCTGCCGCCGAACATCAGGTGCTCGAACAGGTGGGCAAAGCCGGTGCGGCCTTTGGGTTCGCTCTTGGAACCGACCCGATAATAGGTGGTGACCCCGACGATCGGCGCCTTGCGATCGGTGTGAACGATCACGGTCAGGCCGTTGCCGAGCGTGAACATGTCATAGGGGATGTCGACGGCCTTCACCAGATCGGCCAGCGGTGCTGGCTGGGGAGCCGGCGTGGCGGCGACCGCGGGTGCCGCCGCCGCCACCGCGGAGGGCGCCGCGGTATGGGGGGATGCGCAGGCGGATAGCGCGGAAGCGGCGATGCAGGCGGCAACAAGACGGCGCATGGGAACTCCAAGGATCGTTCGCACCGGCATCAAGCCCGATATTGCCGCTGCCGGACAGGTCAATTCGATCAACGCCATGCGGCCCCCCGGCTGGCATCGCAAGCGCAAATCGCCGGGCTCGGACTGAAATGTCGTGCGTCGGTTTGCTGTTGAAATTGTGGCACAATGTGTTCAGGCAGCACACTTATCGTGCGTGCCTGGGCAGATCGCCTGGCGGCGCGCCTGGCTTCTTTCGGAGTGCCCTCATGAAGATCCGCGCCTTTTTCGCCCTGATGCTGGCCACGCTGCTGTGTGTCCCGGCAATCGCCGACGCACCGCTGCTCAAGCAGGCGGGGCACTGGGCGCAGGACTATACCGGGCGTCAGGCCGATCCGGCGGTGGTGTTCGGCACGCTGCCCAATGGGCTGCGCTATGCGATCCTGCACAACGAGACTCCCTCGGACGGGGTGGCGATGCGGATGCGGATCGGCTCAGGCTCGATGAAGGAGCGCGACGAGGAACAGGGCCTGGCCCACTATCTCGAGCACATGGCCTTTCGCGGCAGCACCAATGTTGCCGATGGCGAGGTGATCAAGATGCTCGAACGCCATGGCCTGCGTTTCGGCCCCGATACCAATGCCTTCACCGCGCAGGACCAGACGGTCTACATGTTCAATTTCCCCAAGGCGGGTGACGGTGCGCTTGAAACCGGGCTGATGCTGCTGCGCGAAATCGGCGGGCGGCTCGATCTGGCTCCGGCAACGGTCGAGGCCGAACGCGGCGTGCTTCTTTCGGAGGAGCGGGTGCGCGATGTTCCGGGCTACCGGGCGGTCAAGGTCAACCTCGGCAACTCGCTGGCCGGAACCCGCGCGGTTCAGCGCTGGCCGATCGGGTTGATCGAGACGATCAAGGGCGCCAGCCCCGCGCGGCTGCGACGCTACTACGAGGCCAATTACCGCCCCGAAAACGCCACCCTGATCGTGGTCGGCAATGTCGATCCGGCCAAGGTCGAGGCGATGATCAAGGAGCGTTTTTCCGACTGGCAGGGCAAGGGTCAGGCCGATACGCTCGATCCGGGTCAACCCGAACCGGTCGTGCCCGCCAGCGAATATGCCTCCGCCGGGGCGCCCGATCTGCTGACGCTGAGCTGGGTGCGCCCGCGCGCCGCCCGTGCCGCGACGGTCGAATATGACCGGGCGCAGCTGGTTCAGTACGTCGCGCTGACCGTGCTCAACAACCGGATCGCCGATCGCGCCGCCAAGCCGGGCAGCCCCTTCGTCGGCGGCCAGGCCGCGCTGGTGCCCGATCTTGTCGGGGCGGCCTCGCTGACCCAGCTTGCAGTGGCTGCCGCGCCCGAAAAATGGAACGAGGCCCTGGCCGCGGTGATTCTCGAGCAGCGCCAGGCGGCGGCCGGACCGGTTACCGCCGACGAGCTCAAGCGCGCGGTAACGCAGGTGCGCACCCAGCTTGATACCGCCGCCGCCAACGCGCCGACCCGCAAGAACGAGGATCTGGCCGATGGCCTGCTCACCGCGGCCGCGCAGGATCAGCTCTACACCAGCCCGCGTCAGGATCTCGATTTCGCGCGGCCGGTTCTCGATGCGCTCACCCCCGAAACGGTCGAGGCGGCGATGCGCCAGGCCTTTACCGGCAAGGGGCCGGTGCTGTTCCGCTCAAGCCAGAGCGATCCCGTCGGTGCCGACAAGCTCGCCGCGGAATTGGCAGCGGACTATGCCAAGCCGCTTGCCGCACGCGCTGCCGATGCCGCTATCGTCTGGCCCTATTCCAGCTTCGGCGCGCCGGGTAAGGTCGTCGCGCGCAAGGTGGACAAGCAACTTGGCACCACCCTGGTGACTTTCGCCAACGGCAGCCGTCTGCTGGTCCGCCCGAGCACGCTTGAGAAGGACAAGATCCGGATCAGCGTTTCGTTGGGAAGCGGGCGCGCCGGCGCCGATCCGGCGCTGCTGCGGGCGCTGTGGGCGGTCGACATGATGCCGCTGGGCGGCACCGGCAAGCTGGCCCTGGCCGATATCCAGCGCTGGGCGCAGTCGGGCGGGCTGGTGGTCAATGCCCAGCTCAAGGCCGGCGTGCGCAGCTTCGGCCTGACCGGCAACACCCGCCCGGCGGACTTCGCCAGCGAGATGCAGCTGCTTGCCGCCTATGCCCGCGATCCGGGTTTCCGGCCCGAGCTGGGCGAGAAGATGGCGGCGATCGGGCCGATGGTTGCGGGCCAGGTCGATGCCAACGCGGGTGCGGTGTTCACGCGCGAGACCCAGCGGCTGACCAGCGGCGGGGATTCGCGTTTCGGACAGCTGCCCACCGGCGCCGAAATCGCCGCGACCACGCCGGCCGATCTGCCCGCGCTGCTCGGCCCGGCGCTGGCCGGCCCGGCGGATGTCGTCGTTGTCGGCGATATCGATGTCGCCGGCGCGATCAAGGCGATGCAGACCACCTTCGCCGCCGGCCCCAAGCAGGTGCGCAAGCCGGTCGCCAAGCCCGCCATCACCATGCCTGCCGGGCGCGACGAGCCGTGGATCGTTAACCACAAGGGCCGCGCCGACCAGGCATTCTACGGCCGCTATTGGGCGCTGCCGGATTATTTCGCCAATCCGTCGCTCAGCTACACCGCCGATGTCGCCGCCGCGATCCTGCGCGCGCGGCTGGTCGATACGGTGCGCGAAAAACTTGGGCTGACCTACTCGCCCAACGCCGGGGCAGTCGGTTCGGTGCAGATTGCCGGACAGGGCTATCTTGCGGTCTCGATCGAGACTCCCGAAGGGAATTTCACCACCTTCGCGGGCCTGCTCGACGAACAGATCGCCGATCTTGCCGCCAAGCCGGTCAGCGCCGACGAACTGGACCGCGCCCGCCGCCCGCTGATCGAATCGCGCACCAAGCAGTATGAAAGCAACGAGTGGTGGATCGGCAATCTGCCGCAGGTGCTGATCGATCCGCGTGTTCGCAGTGTGCTGCTCAGCGAGGTGACAGGGATCGAGCGGGTCGATGCCGCGCAGGTGCAGCAGCTCTTTGCAGGCTATGTGGTCGGCAAGAAGCCGGTGACGGTCATCTCCAAGGCGAAATAGGTCCGCCCAGCCCTATTCTGCCGCGTCCTCGACCTCGGCGACGCGGTAGCTGAACCGGGTCTCGCTGCCGGGCGCAAGCGTTGTTGCCCAGATTCTCTTGCCCGGCTTGCTCACCAGCTTGCCGGGCAGGCCGCGATAGACGTAGCCGTTGCCGGTCGGGAACTCGATCTCGAAGCGCACCGCAAAGGGGTTGGCGTTACGGATCGTGCTGGTCACCGTGGTCCAGCGCTTCTTGGCGTCGAGCGTGTCGCTGCTGTCGATCGTTACCCCGCTGGGTTCGCCGAAGGCGATCTCCACTTCCTCGTCTGTGGTCTTGTCGCGCAGGGTGCTCTCGCCCACCAGCGCGCGACCGAACTTGCTGTCCTGATAGAGCACGACCTTGCCCGCCGGGAGCGGATCGCCCAGCCCCTCGCTCTTGCGGTTGCGGAAGCGGAACAGCATTTCCGGACTCTCCGGATCCTGCCAGACCTGCGAACGATAGACCAGCTCGCCCCGGACCTTGTCGGCGCTGAGGAAGGCGACCTGCTTCTGACTGCGTGCGGCGACGGTGACCGGCACCGGTATGCGATAGAGCTTGAGATCGCCCAGCGATTCCGAGACCGCGGTGACGGCAACCGGGGCCGCCATTGCCTTTGACTGCACCCGCTGCCCGGTGACGACAATATCGGCGCTCTCGAAGGACACAGCCATCGGCGCGGGCGCCGGTGGCGGCGGCGGCGGGGGCACACCGGAACCGAGATCGCTGGTGGTGGTCCCGGCGGGCCAGCAATCGCTCCACTTGTCGAGATAGGATGCCGCCGCGCGCGCCCACTGGCCGGTATCGTCGCGGGTATCCTCGCTGCGGTTGATCCGCCCGGCGACGGCGTTGGTCTGGGCATCGAGGAAGCTGGTCTCATCCGCGCTGGCCATGGTCAGCCAGGCCAGCAGTTGCAACGATTTGCCGTCGTCGCCCAGGGTGCCGACATAGGTCGCATCCCAGTCGAACCCGGTGGCGATATAGGCCAGCGTGATCGTGGCCCGTCCGCCCGGCTGGTCCTTGGTGGTCATGGTCAGCACCGGCTTTGCCGAGAGCTCGGCCGGAACGCCGGGGTAGATCAGCGTCTGGTTGAGCCCGCTGCAATATAGCGCCTCCACCCCGCGCGGGGTGGTCACCACCAGCCGGTCGGCGGCGGAGCGGATCGTTGCGCGTTCCTCGCTCACCTTGCCGGTGGCGGGATCGGTTCGGCGCAGGATCACCGCCTGGCCGGTGAATCCATCGACCAGTCCCTTTTGCGAAAGCAGCGCCGCCTCGCGGTTGCGCTCGCGCGGGGAGGGGCCAAACAGGATCGCGGTCTTGGGCACGATCCCGCCCGCCACGCCTTCAAAGCGTACCACCGCCTCGCCCGGGGGAAGGTCGACCGTGCGGGTCTCGACGATCAGCGCGAAGGAGCCGGGGCTGAAACGGTCGATCTCGCCGTTGCCGCGATAGGGATCGCGGTAAAAGGTCACCGCCACCTTGTCCGGCCCGGCCGAAGTCACCGGCGCGGTCTGAGCCAGCGCCGGGGCCGGGGCCAAGGCCAATGCAAGGGCGATCAGCTGCCGCACCGGGCGGTCCTCACCACGGGGTCAGGAAGGTGACGGTCAGCTCGGTCTTGCCCTGGGCGGGCACCGGCACTTCCCAGTGGCGGGTATCGGCGTCGTCCTGGCTGCCGGGAATCGATTCGGCGGGCACCCTGAGGTCACGCCACCACCACCATTGGCCGAGCCCGGCCTGGACCACGTCGACCGTCACCGGCACATTGCGGGCATTGGTGACGACATAGCGCATCTGGGTGCGCCAGTAGCTCTTGGGCCGTTCGGAATAGCCCTCCTTCACCGTGCCGTCGGGGTAGGTGACCTTCCAGCGGGCATACATCTCCCATTCGTCGCTGGAGATCACCTCGCGCTTGTCGACCACCGGCTGGACCTTGACGTCGAAGGCATCGCCGGTGCGGATCGCCAGCCGCGAACCGCCGGGCGTGTGCGGGATCTGGCTCTCACCGATGAACTGGGCCTGGCCCTTGGAATCGCGCATGTAGACCCGCACCGTCCCCGCCGGCAGGGCCGCTCCGATCCCCCCGGCACGGGCATTGGAGAACTTGAGGATCGAGGCCGCGCTTTGCGCCTCGCTCTGGCTTTCGAGCCAGCTCGAGCGGTATTCGTAGGTCTTCTGCGCGGGCACACCCTCGGCGTTGAGGAAGCTGACCTGCTTGGTCTGGGCGTTGGCGATCGTGGTGCGCCCCTCGATCGGGTAGATGTGGAAATCGCCCAGCTGGTCGCCGCCGCTCTCGCTGCCCGCCACGTTGCCGCGCGGCGCGGGCTTGGTGGGACGATAACCGCCATAGCGCTGCGCGACATTGCCGACTTGCCCGGCAACCATCAGCACCCTGGCGTTGCTGAATGTGGTGCCGGTGTTGTTGGTCAGCGTGACCCAGCCCTGGACGTCGATCTTGCCCGCCTTCTCATCGAACAGGGTGACATAGTCCGCGCCCCAGCCAAGGCCGGGGGTGAGATAGGACAGGGTCAGCGGACGCGGACCCGCGCGGCTCGAATCGAGCGTGACCGACAGGGTCGGGCGGGCACGCAGGTTGGGCGGGATCGAATCGAACACCACCCGTACCGGCAGGCCATCGTCGCGCAGTACCTCGATCCGCTCGCCGATCTTGAGCACGACTCCGCCGTTGGCGGCCAGAACCTGGGCGCGCTCGCGGGTTTCGGCGCCGGTCGCCGGGTTGGTGCGTACCAGAGTAATGGTCTGGCCCACGGCCTTTTCCATCAGCGCCGAGGGAGTGAGCAGATCGTAATCGAAATTCTGCTCGACGATCCCGAACCCGTCGCCCGAAAGCGTGACTGTCTCGGGGCGGATCTGCGCCGAAACGTCGGGGAATTCCTGGCGGGTCCGCCCGCCCGGCAGGTTCACCTGGCGCACGTCCTGCACCAGCGCCTGGTTGTTGTTGTAGATCGTTACCGCCACATCGCCCTGGGCGTTCTGGGCGATGGCGCCCGCCGGAAGGCTGGCAAGCGCGGCAATCAGGGCAAGCCGGGAACAGTGCATGGTAAACCTCATCCCAATAGTCGGACCAGAGTGGCACGAAGCTTGCCGCCCCGCCAGCGATAAAACATTATATCATTCACGAGGTTTTGTTTGCCCCGCACCCCTTGTGTTGCCCAATCGCAACACTATCTCTCGGTGTGACAGGAGGCTGATACACTCATGAACCTCGAAAAATTTACCGACCGCGCCAAGGGCTTTCTCCAATCCGCCCAGACCGTTGCAATCCGCCTCAACCATCAGCGGATCACGCCTGAACATGTCCTGAAGGCCCTGCTTGAGGATGACGAGGGCATGGCCGCCGGGCTGATCCAGCGCGCCGGCGGCAACGTCGGCGTGGCCCAGACCGAGGTCGACAAGGCGCTCGCCAAGGTGCCCGCCGTATCGGGCAGCGGCGCGCAGGGCACCCCCGGCCTAGAGGCTGACGCGGTGCGCGTGCTCGACCAGGCCGAACAACTGGCAAGCAAGGCGGGTGACAGCTTTGTTTCGGTTCAGCGCATCCTACAGGCGCTCGCGCTCGCGGGAACCACCGCAGCGGGGCAGGCGCTCAAGGCTGCCAATGTCGATCCCAAGGCACTTGAAAAGGCGATCCAGGAATTGACCGGCGGGCGCAGCGCGGACAGCGCCAGCGCCGAAAACGCCTATGACGCGATGAAGAAATACGCCCGCGACCTCACCCAGGCCGCGCGCGACGGCAAGCTCGATCCGGTGATCGGGCGTGACGAGGAAATCCGCCGCACCGTGCAGATCCTCGCCCGCCGCACCAAGAACAACCCCGTGCTGATCGGCGAACCCGGCGTGGGCAAGACCGCCATCGCCGAGGGGCTGGCGCTGCGCATCGCCAACGGCGATGTACCCGACAGCCTCAAGGATCGCCGCCTGATGGCACTCGACATGGGCGCGCTGATCGCGGGCGCCAAGTATCGCGGCGAATTCGAGGAGCGGCTCAAGGCAGTGCTCGACGAGGTCAAGCAAGCCGAGGGCGAAATCATCCTGTTTGTCGACGAGATGCACACCCTGATCGGGGCAGGCAAGAGCGAGGGCGCGATGGACGCCTCCAACCTGCTCAAGCCCGCGCTGGCCCGGGGCGAGCTGCACTGCATTGGCGCGACCACGCTCGACGAATACCAGAAGTATGTCGAAAAGGACGCTGCCCTCCAGCGCCGGTTCCAGCCGGTGTTCGTGGGCGAACCCACGGTAGAGGATACGATCTCGATCCTGCGCGGGCTGAAGGACCGCTATGAGCTGCACCACGGGGTGCGGATCACCGACGGCGCGATCGTCGCCGCGGCGACGCTTTCCAACCGCTACATTTCCGACCGCTTCCTGCCCGACAAGGCGATCGACCTGATGGACGAGGCCGCCAGCCGCATCCGCATGGAGGTGGAGAGCAAGCCCGAGGAAATCGAGGGACTCGACCGGCGGATCATCCAGCTCAAGATCGAGGAAATGGCGCTCGCCAAGGAAAGCGACCAGGCCAGCAAGGACCGTCTTGCCGCGCTGCGCGAGGAGCTGGCCAACCTGGAGCAGCAATCGGCTGAGCTCACCACCCGCTGGCAGAACGAGCGCGACAAGATCGCCGCCGAAGGCAAGATCAAGGAGCAGCTCGACGCTGCCCGCGTGGAACTGGAACAGGCCCAGCGCCAGGGCGACCTCGGCAAGGCGGGCGAGCTTTCCTATGGCACGATCCCGGCGCTCGAGAAGCAGCTGGCCGAGGCCCAGGGCCAGTCCGAAAATGCCCTGCTGCGCGAGGAAGTGACGGCCGAGGACATCGCCTCGGTGGTCAGCCGCTGGACCGGGGTGCCGGTCGACAAGATGATGGAAGGCGAGCGCGAGAAGCTCCTCCGGATGGAGGAGGTGATCGGCGCGCGCGTGATCGGCCAGAAGGACGCGGTGGAGGCGGTTTCAAAGGCCGTCAGGCGCGCCCGCGCGGGCCTGCAAGACCCCAACCGCCCGCTTGGCAGCTTTCTGTTCCTCGGTCCCACCGGGGTCGGCAAGACCGAGCTGACCAAGGCCCTGGCCGCGTTCCTGTTCGACGACGATCAGGCGATGGTGCGGATCGACATGAGCGAATTCATGGAAAAGCACGCGGTCGCCCGGCTGATCGGCGCGCCTCCGGGCTATGTCGGTTACGAGGAGGGCGGGGTGCTGACCGAGGCGGTGCGGCGCCGGCCCTATCAGGTGGTGCTGTTCGACGAGGTCGAAAAGGCGCATTCTGATGTGTTCAACGTCCTGCTCCAGGTGCTCGACGACGGGCGGCTGACCGACGGGCAGGGCCGGGTGGTCGATTTCACCAACACGCTGATCATCCTGACCAGCAACCTTGGCAGTCAGTTCCTGGCGGGACTTGAGGAAGGGCAGGACGTGGAAAGCGTCGAGCCGCAGGTGATGGAAGTGGTGCGCAGCCACTTCCGCCCCGAATTCCTCAACCGGCTCGACGAGATCGTGCTGTTCCACCGCCTCGGCCAGGAACACATGGCCCCGATCGTCGAGATCCAGGTGGCGCGGGTGCAAAAGCTGCTCAAGGACCGCAAGATCACGCTCGATCTGACCGATGCGGCCAAGCGCTGGCTCGGCCGGGTCGGCTACGATCCGGTCTATGGCGCGCGGCCGCTCAAGCGCGCGGTGCAGCGCTACCTGCAGGATCCGCTGGCCGAAAAGCTGCTTGCCGGAGAAATCCCCGACGGCGCGACGGTAAGGATCGACGAGGGCGACGGCGCGCTGGCGATCAGCCTGGTGTAGCGGGCGCAGGGCGGCTGGGCGGAACGAAATCCGCCAGTCGCCAGACAGCGATTTCAGGCTCCTCGGGGTCAGGTTCGGCAAAGGCGAGATAGCCAAAAAAGGTCGCGATCTCGCGTTCGCCATCAGGATCGATCTGCAGCCGTCCGTGAAGGAAGCGGGTGTTGTCGAGCATCAGTACGTCGCCCTGGCGCCACTCCACCGCGACGCTGAGCGCATCGCCGCGTGCCTTGATTTCATGAAGCCATTCCTCGGGGACCGGACGCAGGGTATCGAGCAGCGGAAAATCGCCGCGCCCGTTGTAGAAGCGAGAGAATAGCAGGAAGTTGCCAAAGGCCGGGTCGTCGGCGAACATCGGCTTGTGCAGCGCCGGGCGGGTGAACATCCGCACGACCTGGCCATTTTCAAGTTTGCGGAAGCTGTAGGGGCACTGCGGCGGCGGGTTGGCAAGCTGTGCCTCGGAGGGGTCACGGGTGCCGAGCCAGAATTCGAACAGTTCGGGAAATGTCGGGCTGAGGTAGACCAGCCGATGCCGGGCCAGCGCGTAACGGATCGGTTCGGGAAGATGCCTGGCCAGCGCGATCCCGTCGCAGATCGTGGTCTGGCCGCCATGGCGAGGGGCCTGAAGACAGGCGAAGAACGCCGCGTCAGGTTTCCACGGCTCGCGCGAGAGCTCGGGGTGAAGCGGGAAGGGATCGGAACCGAGGTTGACGCTCTGGACCGCCAGTTCCTCATCGAAGTTCTTGCGACCGGGAGATTCGTTGATCGCCGCTGTCGGGCAGAAGCTGCGGCAGAAGGCGCCGAAGGCATCGACCCCGACGTCGAAGCCCCGCAGCAGCAATGCACCATGTTGTTTGTAGAGTTCGATCAGCCGGTCACGATCTAGCGCGGTGATGTCGCGCTCTGCCTCGGCTTCGATCAGCGCGAGCGGGTTGCCGGAACCGGGCAATGTCAGAAAGGCCATGGCCAATGTGATAGCCGAGCGCAAAGCCGCAGGCTATAGCCGCGGGAACATGGCCCTGACCCTTGATGAACTTTGCCGCTCGCCCGATCACTACCTGCACTCCTTTGCCGGGGACGACGCGCTGTTCGTGCCGATGGACCGCGCCGCCTATCGCCGCTCGATCTTCCTTGATGACCGGATATCGCCCGCCGGGCAGGGCGCGATGCGGGTTCCTGTCGATGCGCTGATCCCTGCGCTGCGGCCAGCCGAGCCGGTCGACTGGATTTTCCACGTCGCCCACTGCGGCTCGACCTTGCTGGCCCGTGCGCTTGACGAGCTGGCTCCAAATCTTGTGCTGCGTGAGCCGCTGGCGATGCGCCAGATGGCGTTTGGCGCCGATGATACCGGGGTGGGGTTGGTGCGGATGTTCCTGGGGCGGCGATATGATCCGGCGCTGCCTACGCTGGTCAAGGCCAACGTTCCGGTCAATTTCCTGATCGAACGAATCATCACGGCGGGAACGTCGGACCGGGCGCTGCTGCTGCATTTCGCGCTTGAGGACTATCTGCTGGCGATCCTGCGCAACCCAAACCACCGCGCCTGGCTGCGGCGGGTAACCGGCGAGCTTGCTGCCTATTTGGGCGACCTGGGCGAGCTGAGCGACGCCGAGTGCGGCGCGGCACTGTGGCTGGCCCAGACCCGCCGCTTCGCCGCAGCCCTGACCGCCAGCGAAGCCGCCATGGTACTCGATGCGGAACGTTTCTTCGCCGAGCCGGGAGTGGTTCTTGCCGCGGTCACCCGCCACTTCGGACGCGAGGCGGGCAAGGCGGAAATCAACGCGCTGATTGCGGGGCCGCTGTTCTCGACCTATTCGAAGAATCCGGGCGTGGCCTTTGCTAATGCCGATCGGGTGAGCCGCCGGGCCGGATTGACAAGGGAGCTTGCACCGGAGATCGAGCAGGCGAGCGACTGGATTGAAAGGACTGCGCCGGATCTGCCGGACCTGCTGGAAACCCTCGCCGCCCGCTCGCTGTGATGGCGTCGCCCAAGAAGAAGGGGCGGCACCTTGCGGTACCGCCCCTTTGTTTTCAGTATGGCGCTTGCGATCAGAAAGCGGCCGAAAGGTTCACGAAGAAGGTCCGCCCGGCGAAATCGTAACCGCTGTAGAGCGGGGAGTTGCCAATGCGGTTGTAGGCACCCGACGAGATCTGCGGCGGTTCCCGGTCGAACAGGTTGCGCACGCCGACAGTGATGCCGTAGTGATCGCCGCGATAACGCACTGAGGCCGAGTGCAGGTAGTAGTCCGGCGCCTCGAACACGTAGGTGTCACGCGTCGCCTGGCTCAGACCCAGGTAGCTGGCCGAGCTGTTGGTGCCCTGGATCCAGTCAAGACCCCAGCGGAAGTCCCACCGGTTGATCTTGTAGCGAACATCAAGCGTGCCGGTCCAACGCGGATTGTTGAGCGTGCCGATCAGGTTGGTAACCGGATCGGTCGGCAGGGTCTGGTTGTAGCGGTTTTCGAACTTGGTGAGGTCCGCGTTGATCGTCAGCTTGCCCGGACCGACCGGCACCGCATAGCGCATCGTGAAGTCATAGCCCGAAACCTTGGCGGTCGAGATGTTCACATAGCCGGTGACGACGGTCAGGTTGTAGGGCGCGGCCGAATTGCGGGTGACGTAGGAGCAGATGCTTTCGGCCCGGAAGTCCGGATCGTCGTAGCACTGCTGCAGAATGGTCGAATAGCCAAGCTGCGAAACCCCGTTCGAAACCAGGATGTTGAAGTAATCGGCCGAGAACGAGAGATCGCCGAAGGCACCGAGCGAAGGCTCGATCACCGCGCCGATCGTCCAGTTCTTCGAGGTTTCAGCCTTGAGCCCCGAAGCCGCGCCGCCCTTTTGCAGCACAGCGATGCTCGAGGTGGCGCTGAAGCCCGTGCCGATACCTTCCGAGGCGCAGTTGGCAACACGGACCGGGTTGGAAGCCGAAGTCAGGTTGTTGCACGGATCGCCAGCGCTGGACTGGAAGCCGCTGGTAGCGCCAAGGTATTGTTCGAACAGCGCCGGAGCACGGTACGAGGTGCCGTAGCTGCCGCGGAAGGCCAGCCAGGTGATCGGGGCATAGCGGCCGCCGAACTTGTAGGTCCACTGCCCGCCGTACGACTTGTAGTGGGTGTAGCGGCCCGAAACCGTAAAGGTCAGGTCCTCAATACCCGGCGTGTCGCGAACGAGCGGCAGCTCGGCTTCGCCATAGACTTCCCACACCGAGTCAGACCCGCGGGTGATCGACGACGAGGTGAAGTTGTAGAGGTTGCCGTTCTGGCTGTCGAGCGCCGGGGTGTCGTCGATCGACGACTTGCGGTATTCGAAGCCAAGCGCGACCTGGGCCGGACCGCCGGGCAGATCGAACACCTTGCCATCGAGATCGAGGCTGACGGTCGATTCGCGGTAGGCGGTGTGGCCGGTGACCGGCTGGGTTACCCAGTTGAACCAGTCTGCCGGGAACTGCCCGCCAACCACCGCCGGGGTCAGCGCCGGAGCGGCGATGCACCCATTGGAGGTGTCGCGGCAGGCAAAGCCGCTGCCCGAAGCCACCACATCAAGGCTCTGGTTGAGCCGGTTGGTGAGGATCAGGTCGCTGGTATAGTCCGAATCCGACCATGACTTCGAGAAGGTCAGGTCATAGCGCCAATCGGCGGGGAGGCTGCCGCGCAGGCCGCCGGTCGCCTTGATGAAATCGACCTTCTGGCGGTTTTCATAGTTGCCGTAGTCCGCGAATACGCGCACGCCCACGTCGACCCCCGGGTTCGATGCCTGCGGCGGCAGGAAGCGGACCGGGAAGGTCAGGCTGGCGGGAACCAGCGGGCTCTTCCACGGATAGTCGATGGTGAACTGGCGGTTCTGCGTCTGGCTGGATTCGCGCCGGTTGAGCAGCAATTCGGCATAGACCTGAGCATCGCCGAGTACGCCCGTATCGTAGGCGCCCTGGAAGAAGCCGGTGTAGACCCGCGCCGGCGAGATCAGGTCGTTGTTGAGGATAGCGGGCGAGAAGGTGTCGCGGATGCCCAGCGAAAGGGCGCCGCCACCAACGCATTCCCAGCCCGGCAACGCTCCGGTAGCAGTCGAATCCGGACGGAAGCGGTTGCAGACCTGCTGGTTGTTGGCCGGGCCGCCGATCGTGGTCGTGGTCGGGGCAGCGCCAAACCCGGCCGAAGTCGGGAGCGTACCGTAGCCGGTGGGAATTCCGGCGGCGAGATCGACGATGCTGCCGGCGAAGTTGGGAACGCCGATGGTGTTGATCGTCACGCCGCTTTCGCCGGTGCTGCCGGTGGGATAGCACTTGGGCTGGCCGGTCTTGGGGTCGATGAAGTCGCCCGTTCCGGGGGCCGAACTGGCATTGAGTTTGCGGTAGCTGGTCTGGCACTGGGTCCAGTCGACATCGCCGACCTTCATCGCGCCGCGATCGTAGAATTCGAGCGAGCCCGAAAGGCGCAGGCGATCGGTGTTGTAGCCGAACACCACCGAATAGCGCTGGGCCAGGCCCGCGCCGTTATCGGGCGCGTTGAGCTGGGCTTCGAGCTGAAGGCCCTTGACCTTGTCGCGGGTGATGATGTTGACCACGCCCGCAACCGCGTCCGAACCATAGATCGACGAGGCGCCGCCGTTGAGCACTTCGATGTGGTCGATCATCGCGCTGGGCAGCACGTTGAGGTCGGCCGAACCGACCGAGCCGCGCGAACCGGCCGGGGCGACGCGGCGACCGTTGAGCAGGATCAGCGTGCGGGTCGCGCCGAAGCCACGCAGCGACAGGGTGTTCGCGCCGGGGCCGCCGGCAGTGACAAAGCCGCCGAACGAGTTGTTGATCTGGGCGGTGCCGTTGGTCACCGACGTGCTCTGCAGCACGTCCGCGGTCGAGTTGAAGCCGGCCTGGGTGGTTTCCTCACGGGTGATGACCTGAACCGGATCGGGGGTCTTGTAATTGTCCGGGCGGCGAATGCGCGAGCCGGTGACGACAATGGTCGCTTCCTTGCCGCAGGCGGCGCCGCTGCCGTCAACGCAGTCGGCCGGCGCATCCTGGGCGAATGCGGCCACCGGGCTGCTGAGAGCAACCAGCGCGGAAACCACAGCTGCCCCACGCAGGCAGGTCGCGCCCGAAAGCGCGCGCTTGAATTGGGTGTTCATGTTTCTTGCCCCTAAAAACTCGCCGCGACCCGCGGCTTTTCAAGAAACTTCCGGGCAAGTTTGCCCCGGCACCGGAAGCCGACCGCAAGGGTCATGGTGCCGGGGTAAATCACAAGTATCGGGTTGCAATATCTTGTTACAGTTGAGCAACGAATTGATTCCGTGATGTTGCTTTCACATCACAGTGAGCCATCAATATTATGCTATCTAATGAAAATAACTAAAGTTACTTGAAAAGGTCGACAAATGACCGCCTGAATCATTGCGAGGAGATTCCCGGCGGCACTTGCGGATAGCAATCGAGCACATCGCCCAGCGCCTGCTTTAGCGGCCCCAGCCAGGGCTCGTAACGCTTCCAGCGCTCCATGCCTTCGCTGTTGATCGGAGTGCGGACCTGCTCCGAGCTGGGGGTATAGACCGGCCTGCTGGTTTCAAAGAAGCGCAGGCATCCTTCATCGAACGGCAATTCGAGGTAATCGAGCAGGCGGCGCACTTCGCTTTCGGTATTCTGGACCAGATCCTCGTAGATCACGTGATGTACACGTCCAGGCAACACCGCATCGAAATGGGCCATCTGGCGCACGAAGGCGCGATAGAATCCTCCGATGTGTTCCAGATCGTAGGAAAAATTGATGCCCCAGTTAAAGTGCTGCGAATAGTTGGCAAAGCCGCAGCCAAGCGGGTGGCGCCGCACCGAGACGATCTTGGCCCGGGGCAGGATTGAATGGATCAGCCCGGCATAGACCCAGTTGCTGGGCATCTTGTCGGTAAAGCGCGGGCGATCGGTATGGCGAAACCGGCGCGTCGCCTCGACATAGTGATCGCCCAGCCGGGCCAGATCGGCAGCGCCCATTTCGCCAAGTGCATCGAGCCATGCCCCGGTGCCGCCTTTCGGCCCCAGCGACAGCGCGATGCGTTCGATATCCTTGAGTTCTTCGGTCCCTTCGACAGCGGGATGGCTCGCCAGGATCTGCTCGATCAGCGTCGATCCCGAACGTGGCAGGCTGACGATGAAGATCGGATCGGACGCCTGGCTTCCCCAGTCCTGGCGGGCCGCGAAGAACGCGCTGGTGCAGGTACGCTGCGACTTCGAGACGTGATCCTGCACCTTCTGCGGATCATAGGGATGCGCCCGAAGCCGGATCTCCGCCCCCGACGAATAGGCGGCAAAGGCCTGCTCGGGCTGGTCCGTGTCGTCCAGCGCCTTGCCCAGCGCGAACCACAGGTGGGTGCGCGCTTCCCCGGACAGATCGTCAACGGCAAGCGCCTGGCGCATTGCGGCGATATCATCGGCATCGAAACGGTAGGTCTTGAGGTTGGAAAGGCCCCACCAGGCGTGCCCGTGTCCGGGATCGAGTGCCAGAGCCTTGCGATAAGCGTCGATCGCATCGGTCTGGCGCCCGACGGTCTTGAGCATGAAGGCGTGGTTGGCCCAGCCACGGGCATCGCCGGGATGGCGTCGGTGCAGTTCCTCGAATGCCGCGTCGGCTTCCTCGAAACGGCGCAGTTGTTCAAACAGCGAGGCGCGCAGCGATAGCGCGGGCAAGTGATCGGGCTGGCGCGCGAGGATGACTTGTGCGGCGGCGAGCGCGGCGTCGTATTCGCCATGGTCGCGGTGGTGCTTGGCGAGCGAGAGTTGGGCCTCGAGATAGGCCGGCGCCAGCTTTATCGCCCGCATGAACAGGTTTGTCGCCTCACGCGCGGCGCCGCACTTGGCCGCGATCTGGCCAAGCATCAGCGCGCCCGCAGGATCGAGCGGGTCGTTGCGCAGGTGGGCACGGAGCAGCACTTCGGCCTGCTCGAGATTCCCATCGTCAAAGGCCGCCTCGGCGGCGCGGAATTCGGGGCGTTCGATCCCCGCGGCGATGGCTTCGAGCTCGGCTGCTTCAGCGCCGGCCAGGTCGCCACTGGCCCGCAAGGCTACAGATCTGGCGCGCAGGGCCGCGATCGGCCCGGGAACCTGTGCACTGGTCATGGGGATTCTCCGGCCATCTTTTGACCCTAACGAAAAGGGGCGGGACTTTGTAGTCCCGCCCCCCTTGCAGTTCGCCTTGAGCCACCCGGACCTGCCGGGCGGCCCGGCCTATCAGAACGAACGGGTGACGTTCAGGAACACCTGACGACCGCGAATGTCGTAGTTGCTCGAATTGAACACGTTCCCGATGCGCGTGTACTGGCACGACGAGACCGGGCACGACGAGATCACCGGCGGGGTCGCCCCGAACAGGTTGTTCACACCGAAGGTGATCTGACCGATATCGGGCCACTTGTACTGCAGCGAGATGCCGTGCTTCCAGTATTCCTCGGCGATCAGGTCGACATTGACCTGGCCCAGGAACGCCGCCCCGATGGTCGAACCCAGCGAGGAATCCTGCTTGCCGACATAATCAACGCCATAACGCAGGGTCACGCGGTCACCCGGGAAGGTGTATCGCATTTCGAGGTTGCCGACCCACTTCGGACCGGCGCCGAAGCCCTGGACGCCCAACGTGCCGTTGTAATCATCGACCGGATCGTCCGCGAACAGCTGGTAGTACTGGTGGATGTTGCGCGTGGCCGAAGCCCGCACCACCAGCTTGCCGTTGGCGAGCGGGGTGGCATAACGGAAGTCGAAATCAAGCCCCGACGCCGCCTGCTGCGAGACGTTGAGGTAGGGGTTGATGAACGACGACAATGTGCCTTGCTGGGGGTCTCCCGCCGGGCGACGAGCCGAAATCAGGTCGCAGTAATTGTTGTTGGGGAAATCATCTGCCTCATAGCAGCGCCGCAGGATCAGCGTGCCAAGGGTGGTGACTTCGCCCTTGACCTTGACGTTCCAGTAGTCGGTCGCGAACGAGATGTTGCCCGGACCAACCGGGAAGGTCAGAACGCCGCCCACGCCCCACGAACGCGAGGTTTCCGCCGAAAGGAAGCCGGCGCCGCCACGGGTCGTGACCTGCGGACCGGCGGTCGAGATGTAGTTGACCGCATTGGCGCCAAGGATCGGGGTCAGCGCGGCAAGGCAGTTGTCATAGACATTGTCGCCCGGCGCGTAGGCAGTTCCGAAGCCTGAGCACGGATCGGATGCCGAACCGTAAAATCCGGTCTGATCGGCGACGTACTGTTCATACAGGTTCGGCGCGCGGAACGAGGTTCCGTAGTTGGCGCGGAACCGGACGAAGTCGTTGACCGCCCACTGTGCGTTGAAGTGGTAGGTGAAGTCCGAACCATACGAGCGATAGTGGGTGTAGCGGCCCGAAACGTCGAGCTCGAGCAGCTTGACCAGCGGCTTGTCAGCCATCAGCGGAATGATCAATTCGCCGTAGATCTCATCAACCGTGTCCGAACCCTGGGTGATCTGGGCCGAGCTGTAGTTGTAGAGATTGCTGTTCTGGGCATCGATCGACGGGGTGTCGACGATCTTGTCATAGCGATGCTCGTAACCGATCGCGGCGCGCACCTTGCCCCAGGGCAGTTCGAACAGCGTGCCGTCCAGGTTGATCGCCCCGGTCAGCTGGTCGAACTTGGTGTGGCCCACGTCAGCCTGGTAGAGGTAGTTCCAGACCGCAGCCGGAATCTGTCCGCCAACCAGGATATCGACGTCGTACATGTTGAGCGGAACGCAGGTCGATCCGGCGATGAACTGGCCCGAGCTGTTGACGTTCGAGGCGCAGGTGTAGCCCGCTCCGTTGCCGGCCTGATAGTTGGTGGCGTGGGTGATCAGCTCGCTCGGGGTTCCAGCCGGAGCCAGCACGGTTTCGAGCGCATTGCTCAGCCGTTCGGGCGTGGTCTGGTCGATCGAGGAGGTCGAATTGGTGTGCGAATACTGGAAGTTTGCATCATAACGCCAGTCACCGAAACCAAGATTTCCGCGCAGACCGCCGTTCCAGCGCAGGAAATCGACCCGCTGCTTGCTTTCACGCTCATAGGCCGGGACGATGAACGGGGTGTAGTAGTTGATCCCCAGATTGGCGAGCGCATTCGGGAAGAACGGGCTGGTCGGATAGCCATAATCCGACAGGGGCGTTCCGGCGTAGCTGCCGCCATACACTTCGATGCCGCCATCGAGGTTGACCGGGTTGATGCTGATCTGGCCGGTGAAATCCTGATGGGATTCACGGCGGGTGAACAGCGCCTCGGTGTAGATTTCGGCGTCGCCAAGACCATCGAGCTCGTAAGCGGCGTTGAGGAAACCGGTATAGGTCTTCACCGGCGAAAGAACGTGGTCCTTCAGCTGCTGCGGGCTGGGCCCGACGCGGAACAGCCCGTTGACCAGACGGGTGGTGCCATCCTTGTCATAGGTAATACGACCCGATTGGCCGTTGTTGAAGTTGAAGAAAATGCCGTACCCGCTGGCGATGCCCGAACCACCGTTGGTGGTATAGGGGAAGCACATCAGCTGGCCGGTGGCCGGATCGACCGCGCCGACTTCCTGGCCGGTGGTCGGACTGAAATAGAGGTCACGCGGGCAGCTAAACAGATCGCGGTCACCCACGCGCATGCCGGTCTGTTCGCGGTATTCGAACGAGGCGGTGATGTGGCCGCGGTCCCAGACCTTGCCGGCCACGACCGAGCCGCGATAGTTCCGCCCGCCGCCGCCGTGCTCGATCGGCTGGTTGGTGAACAGGTCGAAAGTCACACCATCGACCTTGGGTTCGGTGATGACGTTGATCACGCCCGCGATAGCGTCCGAACCGTAGACCGACGAGGCGCCCTCGCGCAGCACTTCGATCTGGCGGATCACCGCCGAGGGCAGAACGTTGAGGTCGGCCGCGACCAGCTGCGGGCCGACACCGGCCGGGGCCAGGCGGCGTCCGTTGAGCAGGACCAGTGTACGCGAGGAGGAAAGCCCGCGCAGACCGACCGTGCTTGCCGCCGGGCCGCCTTCGGACACAAAGCCAAGGAACGAGCCGTTGATCTGTGACGTGCCCGAGGTGACCGAAGCAGCCTGCAGCACTTCGGCGGTCGAGGTCGAACCGGCAAGAATCTGGTCTTCGCGGTTGATCACGTTGACCTGCGAGGGGGTATCGAAATTGTCGCGGCGGGTGCGCGAGCCGGTGACGACGATCGTGCCATCCGCGGCGCTGTCGCAGGTGCCATCGCCGTTCGCGTCGACACAATCAGGCGCGCTTTCCTGCGCGAAGGCGGCCATCGGGCTGGCCAGGGCCACCAAAGCGGTGGCAAGCACTGCACCACGCAGGCTTGTCGCGCACGAAAGCGCGCGCTTGTGACGGTTCATCATGTATTTGCCCCTATCGATCATGCCGCTGCGACACGGCTCCAATGAGATGTGGCGCCCAAGTTGGATGCCAAGGATAGACGGCCAGAAATGGCCATGCCGCGAAGGCTAGCGACATGTTGACCTCGCGCAAACACAAACCCTTTGGCGGGATCGAAAATGCCG
>JAKOWQ010000162.1 GCA_029781465.1 Pseudomonadota bacterium | reverse complement strand
CCGGGTCTTGCTGATGGCGCTGATGCTGCTGGGCCTTGCCCTGTCGGCGGCAATCCCCGACGCCTTCGGGGCCTCGGGGCTGGTCTTCGCGGGCTGCTATGTTGCCATCCAGCTGGGCCGCACGCTGGCAACCATGGTCGCGATGCGCGGCGAGGATCGCGCGCGGCTGCGCAACATGGGGCGTATCGCATTCTGGTTCGCCTGCGCGGCGCCGCTGTGGATCGCCGGGGCACTGGCCGGGCCGGATTTGCGGCTGGCATTGTGGCTGGCGGCGCTGGGCATCGAATACACCGGGCCGATGGTGCTGTTCCGCACCCCCGTGCTGGGGCGTTCGGGCCTGACCGATTGGGACATTTCGGGAAGCCATATGGCCGAGCGCTGCGCCCTGTTCATCATTATCGCGTTGGGCGAAGGGATCGTGGTGACCGGATCTTCGTTCGCGCAAGGGGCGATGGACGCGGGACAAATCGCCGGGCTCTGCCTTGCCTTCCTGTCCGCCGCGCTGATGTGGTGGCTCTATTTCGATCTGGGCGCCGATCGCGGTGCGCGGCTGATCTCGGGGCACAGCCAGGCCGGAAGGCTGGCGCGCAACGCCTATACCTATCTGCACATGCCGATCGTGCTGGGGATCGTGGTCAGCGCGGTGGGCGATGCCCTGCTGCTAGAACGGCCGGAAGGCCCGGCCAGTGCCGCACTTGTCGCGATGCAGAGCGGCGGGGCGATCCTGTTCCTGGCGGGATTGGGGCTGTTCAAGCGTTTCGCGAACACCCTGGGCAACTTTCCGATGTCGCACACGGTGGCGATCGTCCTGCTCCTCCCGCTCGCCCTGGCCGCATCAGCACGTCCGATGCCGGCGATCTCCTTTGCCGCAGGGGTTGTCGCCATCCTGTTTCTCGCCTGCCTGTGGGAATGGGTTTCCTATCACGGCGGCTGGATGGAACGGATGGAGGCACTGGGAATGCGCTTTCCGGCCTGGGTCCGCGAACGGGCCGAGCGCCGCCGCGAGAGGATCGAGCAACAACGCGGCTAGATTGTCCGCTCGCTCCCGCCCCAGGCGATCCAGGCGCCGTGCGGATGGGCACGGGTGACCGTCACCGGCTCCTCTCCTCCCGGCCAGAACCGCACCGTCATCTCGTGGATGTGCAACACCCGGTTGGCTTCCAGCGAGACCCATGCCAGCGGCCGCTCGGCAGTGGCCCGCGCGCCCGCGGCTTCCATCGCCGCCGTCACCCGCGCCTGCTGGTCCTCGGGCACATATTGCCAGACGATCGAATGCATCAGCACCCGCGTGGTCCCCTCGGCCTGCGGCTTGGCCAGTTCGGCCTCGACGAAATCGGCGGCGTTCATCGCCACGAGGTCTGGCGCCTGCCTGGCCGCCTCGGCGATCGCCGCCTCGATCCGGGCGAACCGTTCGGAGTGTTCGGGCCAGACATAGGCCTTCAGCCGCAAGGCCTGCGCCGGATCGGTCAGATCGACCGGAGCGACATCGCAGCCCCGCGTCGAGACGATCTCAATCGATTGCTCGGGTGGGGGATCGCCCTGCCATTCGGGCCTAAAACAAATCGCCCCCGGCTTCGGCCCCACCCGCACCCCGCCCAGGTCATAGTGGTAGCGGTCAATCATCAGGTTGATCCCGGCGCTCGATCCGATCTCGAGACACTCGAACCGTGCAGGCAATCCGCGCTCGGCCAGCCACAGCATCGCCGCGATGAAAT
>JAKOWQ010000158.1 GCA_029781465.1 Pseudomonadota bacterium | reverse complement strand
GCGGGTGACCGGGGAAAGCCCTGCGTTATAGGCAGCCATCACCTTGGGCAGCAGTCCCTGGGTGCCGGCCGAATCGCGCAGCATCTGCAAGTGTTGCTGGCCGAACGACAGGTTGATTTCGGGCCGCGAAAGGTCCGCCGCATTGCCCGATACGCCCAGATCGGCGGCATGGTCGCGCGCGGCGCTGGGCATGATTTGCATCAGTCCGCGCGCGCCGGCGGGGCTGACGGCCTTCACCCGGAACACCGATTCCTGAAGCGTGTGGGCATAGACCAGCGCCGGATCGACCCTCCAGCCGCTCGCCGGGGTCCATTTTGGGGTGGGAAAGCGCGCGGCCGGCTCGGCGCTGCCGCCCGAAGGCGCGTTATAGGCCATCCACAGCTGGGTTGAGGGCAGGCCCAGATCGCGCGCCAGGCGCGAAAGCGGCTGATACTGCCCCGGTGCGCCGATCCGGGCCTGGTGGCGCAGCACTTCGTCGGCAAGGCCGTCCTGGCCGATCTCGGCCAGCTCCACCGCGACGCGCACATTGGGCACCTC
Organism: Pseudomonadota bacterium; assembly: GCA_029781465.1. GTDB lineage: Bacteria > Pseudomonadota > Alphaproteobacteria > Sphingomonadales > Sphingomonadaceae > Novosphingobium. The sequence continues at coordinate 8,141 of JAKOWQ010000158.1, read as the reverse complement.
GCGCAGATCCTGCCAGTCGGCCTGGGTGAAATCGGGCTGTTCGTGGGTCTTGGGCAGCTCAATGCCCAGCTGTTCGGCGGCGAGCATCCCGTAGAGCGTCTCGTCCATCCGCGCGGCAAGGCGCAGCGGGGCAGAGGCCTTTTCCGGCTGGCGGCAGCGCACCAGCGCGCGGCTCTGCCAATAGTATCCCGCAGCAGTCAGTTCGGAATTTTCCGAGGCGGCGGAGGTGCGGGCAAAAGCATCGGCGGCCCCAGCGCAGTCGCCCAGCCGCCAGGCGGCCAGCCCGGCGGTCCACCAGCCTTCGGCCACCCACGGACCTTCGCCGCCGGCCGCGGTCTGGGCCAGGGCATAGGCACCCGCATCGTCGTTCTCGATATAGAAGCTCCACGCCACCTTGGCGCGCCATTCGGCCCGCGCGGCGGCGGACAGCTGGGTGTCGATCCCGTCAAGCAGAGCGCGCGCTCCGGCGGGATCGTCAGCCTTGATCTTGCCGTTGATTGCGGCGGCCACGGCGCCGGGCATGGTGCCGTCGCCGGTTTCGCGCGGGCGGATGCGTTTGGCCCGGCTGGGCATCGAATAGAGCGAATTGGTGCCCGGCAGCGCCGGAAGCACGGTGGCGCCGCGCTTGGTGGCCAGAGCCTCGATCTGCTCGGACTGCGGCAGAAGCGTGCCGCCGCCAAGCCAGGATTGCAGTGCGGGGAGCTCGATCCTGGGCGAGGTCGGGGCAAGATAGTATTCGGCCAGGGCAACCTGGTGCAGCGGCCCATCTGGCCGGGCCGAGAACATCGCCTGGACCTTGGCCCAATCCGCCTTGTCGATCGCGGCGAACAGATCCTTGTACCAGGCCTTGTCATCGTTGGAGAGCAGGCTGGGCACTGCGCTGCGATCGGCGCGCGAGGCGAAATAGCTCGCCGCCGCCGAGTTGGCCTGTGCGGTCAATGGGGCCAGCGCCGCGCCAGCCGCCAGCGTCCATGCCGCAATCCTTGCGAACCTGCCGCTCATCACTTGCAAAGTCCCGTCCACTCGCTCCGCACGTCCGCTGTCAGGCAGCCTGCCAATCGAGCAGTGCGTGCCAGAACCGGGCCTTGCCCCGCGGCCACGCCATAAGCGAAGCCAGCCCCGGCGCGACCAATGCCGGAATCCTTGCCTCTCCTTGGTAAAATTGCCGTAAAGGTTCAGCGCTTTTCGCCGGATCGTGGTCAAGAAGCGACGAGACGAGGGGATCGAACACCAGCAGCCGCTGCGGAGCCACCAGCGCGACGTGATGGGCAAGGATTTCACCCAGTCCGGAAGCGCCCAGCGCGGTCCAGTCGGGCATCGGCATGTGGCGGGGCAGGGCGCTGGCAAGATAGACCTCGTCCTCGCCGTAACCGGCGGCCTTCGTGATCGCGGTGAGCAGGCTGCCCTGGGGGCCGGAAAGGAGTCTGTCGCCGTCCTGCGCCTCGGGATGGTCGACCAGCACCATCAGCGCGGCGCGCGCCTTGCCGCGCGGGGCAACACGTCCGGCGGTCTGCCCGCCATCGAGCCGGGGCTCGCTCAGCCACCAGCCCACGAACTCCGCAAGGTCGGCGGGAAGATCGCCCGGGGTGGCAGCCATCCGCTCGGGCGGTGGTGATGCGGGGGCCGGAGGCGGGGCAACGGTGCTGACAGGTGGTGCGGGCTTGTCCTCCTCGCGCGCGGCCAGCCAGCTCGACGATTCGCTGGCGAAGTCCTGATCGACCCCGGCCTCGCGCCACCAGGCCAGAGCGGCGGCCAGATCGCCAGCATCAATGCCGCTACGGCGCGGCGCATGGGGGGGATTTTGGCCGGAAGGAGTCACAACTGCGGTCTTGACCTCTGGGGGCGCAGCAATCAAGGCTCAAGCCGACAAACAAGCGGACTCAGGCGGGACAGGTGTGGACATGAGCGAACGCGAATCGATGCCGTATGATGTGGTAATCGTTGGTGGCGGCCCGGCGGGCCTTGCCGCGGCGATCCGTCTCAAGCAGATCAATGCCGATCTGACGGTCTGTATCCTTGAAAAGGGTTCGGAAATCGGCGCCCATATCCTTTCGGGCGCAACGGTCGATCCCAAGGCGCTCGACGAGCTGTTGCCAGAATGGCGTGACCAAGGCTGCCCGATGGCCGAAGTGCCGGTGACCGACAACTGGCACTGGGTGCTGAGCCACAAGTCGCACATGGCGCTGCCGCACTGGCCGATGCCGCCGTTCATGTCGAACCACGGCAACTACACCGGAAGTCTGGGCAACCTGTGCCGCTGGCTGGCGGGGCAGGCCGAGGAACTGGGGGTCGAAATCTTCCCCGGCTTCCCGGCGAGCGAAGTGCTCTACAACGACGATGGTTCGGTCAAGGGCGTGGCGACTCAGGACATGGGCGTGGCGCGCGACGGCAGCCACAAGGGCGACTATCAGCCCGGCATGGAACTCCACGCCAAGTACACCCTGTTCGCCGAAGGCGCGCGCGGCCACCTGACCAAACAGCTCAAGGCGAAATACGATCTTGAGGCCGATTGCCAGCCGCAGGTCTATGGCATCGGGATCAAGGAACTGTGGGACATTCCCGAGGACCAGCACTTTCCCGGCCGAGTGATCCACACCCAGGGCTGGCCGCTCAACGAAACCGATACCTGGGGCGGCGGGTTCCTCTACCACCAGGCGAACAACCAGGTTGCGCTCGGCTTCGTGGTGGCGCTCGATTACAAGAATCCCTGGGTCTATCCCTTCGAGGAATTCCAGCGCTGGAAGACCCATCCGGAGATCCGCAAGATCCTCGAAGGCGGGCGCCGGGTTTCCTATGGCGCGCGCGCTATCAACGAGGGCGGCTGGCAATCGGTGCCCAGGCTCGATTTCCCCGGCGGCGCGCTGATCGGCTGCTCGGCGGGGTTCGTCAACGTGCCGCGGATCAAGGGCAGCCACACCGCGATGAAAAGCGGAATGCTCGCCGCCGATGCGATCGCTACCGCGATTGCCGCGGGCCGGGCCAACGATACCATGCCTGAATACGATCAGGCGGTGCGCGACAGCTGGATCGCCAAGGAGCTCAAGCTGGTCCAGAACGCCGAGCCGATGGTGGCGAAGTGGGGTGAAGGGCTGGGCACCTTGCTCGCCGGTGCGGATATGTGGCTGCGCACCCTGTTCGGATTCGGGCTGTGGAAGGGAATGAAGCACCACCGCGATTGCGAGGCGATCCAGCGCGCCGACCTTTATCAGCCGGTCCATTATCCCAAACCCGACGGGGTTATCAGCTTTGACCGGCTTTCCAGCGTGTTCCTCTCCAACACCAATCACGAGGAAGACCAGCCCTGCCACCTGCAACTGGCCGATCCCGCGATCCCGGTGGAGGTCAACCTCAAGCTCTACGCAGGGCCGGAAGCACGCTACTGTCCTGCCGGGGTTTATGAGTTCGTCGGCCAGGAAGAAGGCGAACCGCGCCTCCAGATCAACGCCCAGAACTGTGTCCATTGCAAGACCTGTGACATCAAGGACATGACCCAGAACATCACCTGGGTCACGCCAGAGGGCGGCGGTGGGCCTAACTACCCGAATATGTGATCGGAAAAGGCAAGACAGGATTCGGAGAAGGGCTGTGCGCGAAAATGCTTGGACCAAGGCAAGAGCAGCCGTTCCTGAAGATCTAGGACTGACGCGACGCGGCGCCCTGACTGGCGGTTTTGCGGCTTTCACGATGTTCGCGCTGCTTTCGGAGACATCTTGCGCACGCCCAATGCGCAGGATGGCTGCGCGAGACTGGATCGACCGCCAGGGCGAACTTGCCCGCGCGCTGAGAACCGGCGAGCTCGCCCCAATGAAATGGATGGTAGAGGTGGAACGCCTTGCTGCGGAGGTGGACGTCGCGGAGCTGATGGCCGAAGCTGGAAAGGCGAGGATAACGTCCAACGCGCCGCTGCCTACCAATGATCCGAACAAGCGTTCCATTCGTTTTCTTGATTCCAGCGGGGAACCCAGGAAACTGGGCTTTGCGGCCGCCTTGTTCGATTTTTCACCGACCAACGTCATTACTCCGCATGGCCACACGAACATGGTCTCTTCGCACCTTGTGGTGGGCGGAAAATTCCGCGTCAGAAACTTTGATCGGCTGCGGGACGAGGACGGGGCGATGATCGTGCGTCCAACCCGTGACTATCTGGCGGAAACTGGCGCAATTTCGACCATGTCGTCAGCACGGGACAACGTGCATTGGTTTGTGCCCCAAGGCGGCGGCGCGACGACGTTCGACGTGATCATCAGCGAAATCGACAAGGCGCAGGGCGATACCCGGATCACGGCGATCGATCCCGTGGGAGGGCAAACGCTCGAAGATGGTTCGATCCGCGCACCGATCATGGAATTCGAAGAGGCTTCGGACAAATACGTTGCGACCATTTGAACTGAAATGAGTGCCAGATCCGAAACCGCCTACGCCAAGATCAACCTTGCGCTGCATGTCCGCAGACGGCGCGAGGATGGCTATCATGAGCTGGAAACGATGTTCGCCTTTGTCGATGCGGGCGACGTACTGAGCGTATCTCTGGCCGAGCGGGACGAGCTGCGCACTTTGGGCGAATTTGCCGCCGCGCTGGACGATCCCTTCGCCAATATCGTGATGCAGGCACTCACCGCACTGCCCCGGCCGCAGGGCTGGGCGGTGACGCTGGAAAAGAATCTACCCGTCGCTGCAGGGCTTGGCGGGGGGTCGGCCGACGCGGGGGCACTGTTCCGACTGGTCGAACGTGAACACGGCCTGCCCGATGACTGGATGGCGCGTGCTGCGCGGCTGGGCGCCGATGTCCCGGCCTGCGTGCGGTCGGTGCCTTGCATCGGGCGCGGCACCGGGACCGAACTGGAGCTTGTTGCGAACGATCTTGCGGGCACAGCCGTCCTGCTGGTCAATCCGCGCCTGCCGCTGGCAACCGGCCCGGTGTTCAGGGGCTGGGACGGGGTTGACCGCGGGCCACTGCCGCAAGGCGATCTGCGCGCCATCGCGCTGGAAGGGCGCAACGATCTCGAAGCCCCGGCCATTGCGCTGTGCCCGGCAATTGCCGAGGCGTTGGCGGCGCTGCGCCGCACCGCGCCGTGGCTGGCGCGCATGTCCGGCTCGGGTGCGACCTGCTTTGGGCTTTACGAATCCGATTCAGCCGCGCAGGAGGCCGCAGCAAGCATTGCCAAGGCCAATCCCGGCTGGTGGCAGATAATCGGCACGCTACGGTGAAATCCCACGAGGCCTATCGCATTGTCGGCACGCCGCGCTTTGGCGGCATCCTGGTCATTTCCGACCATGCCAGCAACCGTGTGCCCGCCGATATCGATCTGGGTCTGGCCCATCGCGAATTGCTCGATCAGCACATCGCGGTCGATATCGGGGTCGCAGGGGTTGGCCGGATCATGGCCCAAAGCGCCGGCATCGCCGCGTTTCAAGGTGGGGTCAGCCGCCTGGTGTGCGATTTCAATCGCGAGGTTCATGCGCCCGCCGTGATCCCGATTGCCAGCGATGGCCACGCGATCCCCGGCAACATGCTCGATCATGCGGCGCACCTGGCACGGATCGAGCGGTTCTATCATCCCTATCACGCCGCGCTTGCCGCGCTGATCGAGGCGGCACCGCCCGCGCTGATGCTCTCGCTCCATTCGTTTACCCCGTGCCTTGAATCGCACCCCGGCGAGCCGCGCCCGTGGCATTGCGGGGTGCTCTACAACGATGACGATCGCGCCGCGCGGATCGCGCTGCCATTGCTGGCCGCTGAGGGCCTGGTGGTGGGCGATCAGCAGCCCTATTCGGGCAAGCTGCTCAACGAGACGATGAACCGCCACGCCGAGGCCGACGGGCGGCCCTATTTCGGGCTGGAAATTCGCCAGGACCTGATCCGCACCCGCAAGGGCCAGGCCGAATGGGCGGCGCGGCTGGCGCGGATTTGCAACGAAGTGGCGTTGAGGATCGGGGAATAGGGGTGTAGGGCCGCGTCGAAACCGCCGCTTCACGAAAGATTCTTGCGATGCCCGCCTATCGTTCCCGCACTTCCACCCATGGCCGCAACATGGCCGGCGCGCGCGGATTGTGGCGGGCTACGGGCATGAAGGAAGGCGATTTCGGCAAGCCGATCATCGCTGTGGTCAATTCGTTCACCCAGTTCGTGCCGGGCCACGTCCACCTCAAGGATCTGGGCCAGCTGGTCGCGCGCGAGATCGAGGCCGCCGGGGGCGTGGCCAAGGAATTCAACACCATCGCCATCGATGATGGGATCGCGATGGGCCACGATGGCATGCTCTATTCGCTGCCCAGCCGCGATCTGATCGCGGATTCGGTCGAATATATGGTCAACGCGCACTGCGCCGATGCGATGGTCTGCATCTCCAACTGCGACAAGATCACGCCGGGGATGCTGATGGCGGCTATGCGGCTCAACATTCCCGCGGTGTTCGTCTCGGGCGGGCCGATGGAAGCGGGCAAGGTGGTGCTGGATGGCAAGGAAGTCGCTCTCGATCTGATCGACGCGATGATTGCCGCGGGCGACGATGCGATCAGCGATGCCGACGTCGAAAAGATCGAACAGGCCGCCTGCCCCACCTGCGGGTCGTGCAGCGGCATGTTCACCGCCAATTCGATGACCTGCCTGACCGAGGCGCTGGGCCTGTCGCTGCCGGGCAACGGCTCGCAGCTTGCCACTCATGCCGACCGCAAGGAGCTGTTCCTCCGGGCCGGACGCCTGGCGGTGGAGCTGTGCAGACGTTACTACGAACAGGAAGACGATAGCGTCCTGCCGCGCGCGATTGCCAGCTTCGCCGCGTTCGAGAACGCGATGAGCCTCGATATCGCGATGGGCGGATCGACCAACACCGTGCTCCATTTGCTCGCCGCCGCGCAGGAAGCCGGGGTGGACTTCACCATGAAGGACATCGACCGCCTCAGCCGCAAGGTGCCGTGCCTCAGTAAGGTCGCCCCGGCCAAGAACGATGTGCACATGGAGGATGTCCACCGCGCCGGCGGGATCATGGCGATCCTGGGCGAACTCGATCGTGCCGGGCTGCTCCACACGCATCTGCCCACGGTCCATTCGCGCACGCTCGGCGATGCGCTCAACGCGTGGGACATCAAGCGCACCAACGATCCGGCGGTGCAGACCTTTTTCAAGGCGGCTCCGGGCGGGGTGCCGACCCAGACCGCCTTTAGCCAAAACCGGCGCTGGGACGAGCTTGATCTCGACCGTGAAAAGGGGGTGATCCGCAGTGCGGACCATGCCTTCAGCAAGGATGGCGGACTGGCCGTGCTCTATGGCAACATCGCGCTCGAAGGCTGCATCGTGAAAACCGCCGGGGTCGATGAAAGCATCCTGAAGTTCACCGGCCCGGCCAAGGTCTATGAAAGCCAGGACGCGGCGGTTACCGCAATCCTCACGGGTCAGGTGGTGGCGGGCGACGTGGTGGTGATCCGCTATGAAGGACCCAAGGGTGGCCCCGGCATGCAGGAAATGCTCTATCCCACCAGCTATCTGAAATCGAAAGGGCTAGGCAAGGCTTGCGCGCTGCTGACCGATGGGCGCTTTTCGGGCGGAACCTCGGGCCTCTCGATCGGCCATGCCTCGCCCGAAGCGGCAGAGGGCGGGGCGATCGGGCTGGTCGAAAGCGGTGATACCATCGCCATCGATATTCCCGGACGCACAATCGATCTGGTCGTTTCCGACGAGGAACTGGCGCGCCGCCGCGCCGCGCGCGAAGCGAAGGGCTGGCACCCCGAACAGCCGCGCCAGCGTGCGGTCAGCCAGGCGCTAAAGGCCTATGCCGCGATGACCACCAGCGCCGCGCGCGGCGCGGTGCGCGACATTTCGCAGCTCAAGCGGTGATGCGCGCGGCTTTCCTTGGACCGGTGTTGGCGCTGCTGGCCGCCTGTTCGGGTGGCGGGCAGGCCGAGCAGTCGGCCAATGACGCGGAGAAGCCCGAAAAGATCTGGTGCGCGCTGGGCGGCGTAAGCGAATTCAAGCAGGATTGTACGGTCGAACGCGGCAAGGAAGGCGAGGCTGGAACCTTCGTGATCCGGCACCCCGATGGCGGCTTTCACCGGCTGGAGGCCAGCAAGGACGGACAGCAACTGCTCGCCGCCGACGGGGCCGATGGCACCCAGTCGGCGCTCAAGCAGGATCGCTACGAGGT
>JAKOWQ010000147.1 GCA_029781465.1 Pseudomonadota bacterium | reverse complement strand
AGCGATGGCTCGAGCTCGCGCATCGGCCTGCGCACCAGCGCCAGCGCCGACAGCTGCCCGGCGGCGCAGGCCGACGGCGCCGCCGCTCCCGCGGAGGCCACTGCGCCAGCCGAAGGCCAACCGGAAGCGACCGCCGCGCCCTGAGCGCCGCGCCGGGACGGAATGGCGATCCCAAGCCGGGGAGCTTCATGCTCCCCGGCTTTTCGTTATCGATGCCGTCCTGCCCCGGATCCTGCCCCGGATCCTGCCCCGGATCCTGCCCCGGATCCTGCCCCGGATCGGGCCTCGGCGGCTGCAGTCGTGGTATCCTCTAAGCGCGAGTCCATCAAGGAGGATGACCCATGACCGATGAAGCGAGGCTGGCCGAGTTCGAGGCGCGCATCGCGCGGGGCGAGAAGATCGAACCGGGCGATTGGATGCCGGAGCGCTACCGCACGCAGCTGATCCGACTGATTCAGCAGCATGCCAACAGCGAGCTCATGGGCGCCCTGCCCGAGGGCCAGTGGATTCCCTATGCGCCCGGTTTCAAGCGCAAGATGGCGCTCATCGCCAAGGTGCAGGATGAGGTCGGGCACGCCCAGCTGCTCTACCGGGCGGCTGAGACCTTGGGCAAGCCGCGGCAGGAGATGATCGAGGAGCTGATCAACGGGACCAGCAAGTACTCCAATGTCTTCAACTACCCCTGTGAGACCTGGGCCGACATCGCCATGGTGGGCTGGCTCATCGACGGCGCGGCCATCGTCAACCAGACCATCATGCAGACCGGTTCCTACGGGCCTTACAGCCGAGCCCTGCGTCGCATCACCTACGAAGAGGCCTTCCACCTCAAGCAGGGCTACGATCTGGTGGTCACCTTGATCACCGGCACGGCCCGGCAGCGTGCGATGTGCCAGGAGGCCTTCGACCGCTGGTGGTGGCCCACCATGATGTTCTTCGGCCCGCCCGACAAACAGTCGGTACACACAGAGGTGTTGCAGCGCTGGGGGGTCAAGCCCAAGACCAACGACGAGCAGCGGCAGATCTGGCTGCAGAAGTTCGTGCCCAAGATCCTCGAGTTGGGCCTGGTGATCCCGGACAAGGACCTG
>JAKOWQ010000146.1 GCA_029781465.1 Pseudomonadota bacterium | reverse complement strand
ACGTCGTTTTCGAGCTGGACGATGTCGTGCCAGACCTCGCCGCTGCGGACAGGTGTCGGCTTGGCCTCGGCTGCGACCGACATGGTCAGTCCGGCGGCAAGCGCGGCGGCAATAAGAACGGATCGGGTCATGCAAACCTCCTTGGAATGTGGTCGCACCCTGTGTGGGCCAGGTCAGACCAACCTAACTTGAACGCATTGTCGCAAATTGTCGAAAACGGTCAGGCCAGTCGGGCGGCATGATCGCGGATCAGCGCGATCATGTTTGGCACACCCTGGGTGCGGTTGGAGGAGAGCTGGTTTCCGAGATCGAAGGGTTCGAGCAGAGCCGCGATGTCGGTCGCAGCCACTTCGGCGGCGGGGCGATCCTGCACCGCGGCGATCACCAGCGCGACGATCCCCTTGGTGATCGCGGCGTTGCTGTCGGCCAGGAAGTGCAGATTTCCGCTGCCATCGCGGGTCGGATAGACCCAGACCGAAGCCGAGCAACCGCGCACCAGCGTGGCGTCTGTCTTGAGCGCATCGGGCATCGGCTCAAGCTCGCGGCCGAGTTCGATCAGCAGGCGATAGCGTTCGTCGCCCTCAAGAAATTCGTATTCGTCGAGGATATCGGCCAGGCTGCGCATCGCGCGCCCATAGCGGCGAGCTCGCGCAGGGTCCAGTCTAGCCGGCCAGCCCGCCGGGGCGGGTGAGAGCGAAGTAGACCACGTAGAACCACGAAAACACGCCGTGCAGGATCGCCCAGAGGATCGACTTGTTGACGCTCCACGAGATTGTCACGGCGAGTGCCGAGCCGAGGCCGATCCCGGCCTTGGCCGCGCCGCCCGCGCCGCTCACAGGTCAACCCCGGCGGCGATGGCTTCGAGCTTGCGAATCCGTTCCTTGAGGTCGGCAATCTCGATCCGCGCCGCACCGCTACCGGCGCCGCCCTCGATTTCGGGACGGTGCATTTCAAGTTCGCGCAGCTTGAGCTTGAGCCAGCCCTGCCAGCCACGCAGCCCGGCGAGGGCAAGGATCGCCACAGCAACAAGCGAGGTGGCGGAAACGATCAGGTTTGCACTGTTCACGGCGGTTACTCCTCTCCGGCCCGGCGCCTAGCGGTCGCGCAGGCTTTCGATCTCGTCGGCGAGCGCACGGGTGGTGCGCCCATCGGTGGCAATGCGTTCGAGCACATGGACACGCTCGCGCAGGGCTTCGACTTCCTTTTGCAGCTCGGCCTCGCGCGGGCTCGGCTGGGCCGGATCGAGCAGGGCCTGAGCGCCGCGCGCGTGGCGGCGTCCGCTCCGGTCGGTTCCCGCCCTGATCCTGGCCATTTTGATTGAACCGAACGCTCCGATCGCGGCGATCACAACGAAAGTGGTTCCGATATCCATCTTTCTCAGTTCCCTCAGTTGGTAGTCTTGTTGTCGCGCAATGCCTCGATCTGGTGGGTCAAGGCATAGCCGCTGTCGGTGACGATCCGCTCGACATTGGCGAGTCGGTCCTTGATCGAGCCGAGTTCGGCATGGAGCTGGGCGTTTTCCTGGGTCAGTAGGCGGATGCGCTCCTTTTCCTCGCTGCCCTGCGGATAGATCGGCTTGCCCCACGAGTTCTCGAGCGGATAGCCGTTCCTGATCCGCATCCAGGTGGTGATCACCCAGCCGCCGACACCGAACCCGGTGACCGCGACAACCATCGGGGCGATGTCGCCCAGTGCGGACAGTACTTCGGGGCTCATTTGCGCAGATCCTCGATTTCGGCGGCGAGCCTGGTCGATCCGTCGGTGGCGATGCGCTCAAGCACCTTCACACGGTCCGCAAAATGGGAAAGCTGCTCGCGCAGCTCGGCGTTTTCGGCGCGCAGCTGGGCAGTGTCGGCACTGTCGCGCGGGCCGGTCTTGCCGCCCCACTCGTCCTCCAGGGCATAGCCGTGGCGGGCGCGGATCCAGTTATTGACCAGCCATCCGCAAGTGGAAATGGCGATGATCGCGATGACGAATTCAGGGCTGCCCCAGCTCATTTGCGCAGCTCCTCTTCGCGCCGATCAAGCAAGGCCTCGACCTTGCGGGCATCGCGCAGCGCCTCGATCTGGGTGGCGACGTCATAGCCCTTGTCGGTGACGATCCGTTCGAGAACGCGCACGCGTTCTTCCAGCTCGCTGTTGTTGGTGGCGTACTGGGCGGCCTTTTCGGCGGCGGCCTTGATATGCAGCTCGGCCATCTTGCGCTGGTGTGCGGTCCAGATGGCGACAATCGGAATCGAAACACCGATGATCGGGATCAGGAGGGCGATATTTCCGGCGGACATGTCTTGGTTTCCCCTGTTTCAGGCGTCAGCGCAGGCGTTCGATTTCAGCCGAAAGCCGCGGGTTGGAAGTGACGTAGAAGGCTTCGACCTCGGCCAGGCGGCGGTCGATGTCGCGGAACTGGGCACGCACCTGCTTGGCGGTACGGGCGGGCGACTGGCGCACCCCCTGCCAGAACTGCTGTTCGATCCGGTCGCTATAGAAGCCCGCGGGCTTCTTGGGGGCGAACATGCCGATCAGGAAATAGGCCAGCAGTGGCAGCCCCGTACCCATCAGCGTCAGCCCCACGGCGCCCAGCCGCAGCCACATCACGTCGATCCCGGTGTAGTCGGCGATACCGGCGCAGACGCCCAGAAACTTGCCGTTGACCTTGTCGCGGTAAAAGCGGGTGCGCGGGCTGTTCACTTTGCAATCCTCCCCTTGAGCTGGCTCGTTGCGCGCAGCTGTTCGATTTCATCAAGCACGACGTTGTCGGTTGCGCGGTCGGGCAGCAGGCGGCCCGGGCTGAACTCGGGATGATCGCTGGCAACCAGGCGTTCGACCGTGTCCATCCGCTCGTCGAGGCGGCGGGCCAGCTGGTGCAGCTCTTCGAGCAGCGCTTCGTCGTCGTTGGTCAGCGTGGCCGAAGTCTTCCACTTGGTGACATAGTGAAGGATGATCCACGGCATGCCGACAAAGATCGCCAGCACCGCGATCAGCGGGATAATCATCTCGTCCATCGGCTCAGTCTTCCTTCTTGGGTTCGTTCGCGGCGCTCAGAGCGCGCTTCATTTCTTCGAGCTCCTCGTCGATCTTGTCGGCCCCGGCGAGCGCGGCGATCTCATCGGCAAGGCTGGGCTTTGCGGAGCCGTCTGCCAGGCTCAGCGCGTCGGCGCGGCCTTCGGCATAGTCGACCCGGCGCTCAAGCTGGTCGAAGCGCGCCATGGCATCGTCGACCCGCTCACTGGCCAGCAGCGTTCGCAGCTTGACGCGGTTTTCAGCGCTTTCCAGCCGCGCGGCGATCGCGCCCTGACGGGTGCGGGCCTCGCGCAGGCGGGTCTGGAGCTTTTCGATATCGACCTCGTAAGCGCGCAGCGCATCGTCGAGCACGGCGATTTCGGCCTTGAGCTGTTCGGCCATGTCGGCGGCCTTCTTCTTTTCGACCAGCGCCGCGCGGGCCAGGTCCTCGCGATCCTTGGACAGCGCGAGCTGGGCCTTCTCGCCCCAGTCGGCCTGGAGCCGCTCGAGCTTGACGGTGTGGCGGTGCATTTCCTTCTGATCGGCAATGGTGCGGGCCGCGCTGGCGCGAACCTCGACCAGGGTCTCCTCCATTTCGAGGATGATCATCCGGATCATCTTCGCGGGATCGTCGGCCTTGTCGAGCAGATCGTTGAAATTGGCGGCGATAATGTCACGCGTGCGGCTGAAAATGCCCATCCAGGGAACTCCGGCGGTTGATTGCGAAAGGGTAGGGGTGGGAGACTTGCGGAGGCGTTCGACCTCCGCGTCGAGGCGCGAAGCCCGCCGCGCGCCGCCCGCAAAGGGATCGGCGGCGGCGGTCTGGGCCGGAACACCCGAGCGGCGGGGGGACTGGGAGCCGCTTTGGGGGCTTGCTTGGGGTTCCGGCCCAAGCGGGTTGAAGGGATCGTGGCCCATCTTGTCGTTCACCGCGCCGCTCAGACCTGTGCCGCCGCGGCATGACCCTGCGAAAGGGCCAGCGCGGGGCTGGGCTGAAGCTGCTGGGCAAGGACGAAGAGGTTCATCGCCAGCATCGCGGTAACCGAAAGCGCAATGGCCCGGTCAAGGCTGGTGGCGGGATTGAGGAGCTTGTTCAACATAGTGTGCCTCGTGCGGAATGCGTTTGTCCGGATAATCGCAAAGGCCGTGCCAATTTGCCCGAATGGCGCAAATCCGTGCCTTTGCGGGGAAATCGACCAACGACATGTGGGAAGGAGTTCCCATACTTGGGAAATTTCACTATATCTTGGGAATGGATCGCGGAACGCAATTCGTCGGCCAGTCGGGCGCCTTCCTTGACGCGGTGGAGCGTGCCAGCCGCGCCGCGCCGATGCGCCGCCCGGTACTGGTGATCGGTGAGCGCGGCACCGGCAAGGAACTGATCGCCGAACGCCTTCACCGTCTCTCGACCCGCTGGGACGAACCGCTGGTCACGCTCAACTGCGCGGCCTTGCCGGAGACATTGATCGAGGCGGAGCTTTTCGGTCATGAGCAGGGTGCCTTTACCGGCGCTACCAGAGCGCGCGCGGGCCGGTTCGAGGAAGCCGACAAAGGCACCTTGTTTCTCGACGAACTGGCCACGCTGTCGATGGCGGCGCAGGAGCGCCTGCTGCGCGCGGTAGAATATGGCGAGGTGACGCGGATCGGCGCGTCGAAGCCCGTGCGGGTCGATGTGCGGATTGTCGCTGCCACCAACGAGGATCTGCCCGCGCTGGCCGAAGCGGGCAAGTTCCGTGCCGACCTGCTCGACCGGCTGAGCTTCGAGGTTATCACGCTGCCGCCGCTGCGGGTGCGCGAAGGCGATATTCCGGTGCTGGCCGACTACTTCGGGCGCCGCATGGGTACCGAGCTGGGCTGGGAACGCTGGCCGGGCTTTTCCGACCATGCGATGGCCGCGCTCGAGGAACACCAATGGCCCGGCAACGTGCGCGAGCTGCGCAACGTGATCGAGCGCGCGGTCTATCGTTGGGACGATTGGAACCAGCCGATCGCGCACATCGTGTTCGATCCTTTTGAGAGCCCGTGGAAGCCGATTCCGCCGGTCCATCCCGGCGAAGCGCAGACGGATGCTCCCGCCCGCGTTCCCCAGGCCGCGCCGGCCGCGCGGCTCGATACCTTGACCGATCTCAGGGCCGCGGTCGATGCGCACGAAAAGGCGATCCTCGAACAAGCGCTCGGGCGCCATCGCTACAACCAGCGTCAAACCGCCAAGGCGCTCAACCTCAGCTACGATCAGCTTCGCCATGCGATGAAGAAGCACGGGCTTAGCGACAGCCGGATCGACCCGGCCTGAGCATCGCTCACTTCATCAGATATTGCCCGGCCTTGGCGTTGAAGTTGTTGCGGGCCCAGGTCTTGGCGGCGGCAGCGGTGGCGAACAGCTCGGTTTCGCGGGTGCCAGAGACGATCGGATAGCCTTGCGAATTGTACCGCACGTCGCGCACGGTCAGGCGAAAGTTGCCCTCGTCGTCGCGGTCGATCAGGAAAGGCCGGGTCGCTTCATCAGACATGGGTCGGTTCCTTTTGCTGCGCCTGGATGCGCTCGCGGTCACGCTTGATGCGCTCGGCCTGAATCTTGAGCTCGCGATTGGCCAGTGCCATCCAGGCCGCGTGCGAGCGCATCAGCGTTTCGCGTTGGTTGTCGAGCAATGCCACGCTGGCCGCTTTCTCGCAGATTGCAGCCTGATCGAGGTAGAACTGCGCTGAAGCGGCCATGGCTTTGCAAGCCCTTTCGGTGTGGTGCGGGCCTCAGCCCAGAATGGCGATCACCGCTTCGCGCAGTTCGCTGCGCGAGAGGGTGGGATTGCGCCGCGCCGGGCGAGTGGGCTCACCCCGGCGGCGGGCGGCGCGTGCGGGCAATTGCCGGGCACGGGCCAGAATAAGGTCATGGTACAAATCAATTGGTCTTTCCGGCGCCTCTTGCGCCGCTGGATTAGGCAGGCGGCTCAGCGCCGGTTGCCCTTGCGTTTGCCTGGCGGGCCGGCACCGCCTCCGGGACCGCGGTCCCGGAACACGATGCGGCCCTTGCTCAGGTCATAGGGGGTCATTTCGACGCGAACCCGGTCGCCCACCACCGAGCGGATGCGGAACTTGCGCATCTTGCCCGCCGTGTAGGCGATGATCCGGTGGTCGTTTTCCAGCATGACGCCGAAGCGTCCGTCCGGAAGGATTTCGTCGATCTGGCCTTCAAGCGTGAGGAGATCCTCCTTGGCCACCGCGTCAGGCTGCTTCGAGCTGCACTGCCGAGGTCTTGCCACGCTTGTCGGTTTCCAGCTCGTACTTGACGCGCTGGTTCTTATCGAGGGTTTCCATCCCGGCGGCTTCGACCGCGCTGATGTGGACAAATGCATCGCCGCCGCCCTCGTCGGGTGCGATAAAGCCATAGCCCTTTTCGGGATTGAAGAATTTCACGGTGCCTACCGGCATGTCTTGGTTCCTTTCACGAAACACGGATGACCCGCAGGCAAATGGCCTGCGGAGCGTAGAAGCGAGAAAGGGAACGAAGAGGCGCAAAGCGCCGAAAAGTTCCGTCGCAAGCGACGTTAGCCCCTGCAATATAGTGCAACCCGCCAAAATTGCAACGCGAATGCGGGTCAGCGCCCGGACCTTGTGCAATCCGGGGCCACCGATTGCGCTTCCGCCAGAAGCCGGGCTCGATCGTTCCCGAAGTCCTCGCCGCCGCGCGTCTCCGGCTCGGGGCCCTGGCCGAGTCCGGCCCACAGTGCGGAATTGAAGGCATCGGTATCGAGCCGGTCTTCGAGCGCAAACTCCTGCCCGGCCATCGCCGCCGACCAATAGGCCGAGCTCCGTCCCGGGCAGTCTGCCCGAGCCTGGGCCTTGGGCACGAAGCGATCGGGCTCGATCGGCAGCTGCGTGGCGCGCAGGGCATCGGCGGCTTCGGCGCGATAGGTCCAGCTGGTCTGCGCCGGATCGAACAGGTCGGCCATCGGCACGGCGAGCGCATCGTTGAGCCCCAGCGGCTTGATTCCGAGCACCGCGCCGATCGTGCGCAGCACCGAAACCGTGGTGTAGCGCGTGGAAATCACTTTGCCCTGCTTGATATAGGGGCCGACGATGTAGGCGAGCGACCGGCGTGCATCGACATGGTCGGCGCCGTTCTGCGCATCGTCCTCGATCACGAAGATCAGCGTCGAATCCGCCGCCTTGCCCTTGGCAACGCGTTCGACCACGCGGCCCAGGGCATAATCATTGTCGGCCATCTGGGTCTCGACCGTGTTCACCCCGTCGATCGCGTGGGCGAAATCACCGAAATGATCGTTGCCCAGCCGCAGCAGGGTGAGCGCGGGGAGTGATCCGGCGGCTTCCATCTCGGCATATTCGCGCTCCCACTCGCGTTCGCGCCAGAAGTCGGGGAGCTTGAGGTCAAAGCCGCGAAAATAGGGATCGCTGCGCCCGGTCAGGTCGCTGTCACCCGAGGTGAAGATGCGCCGTCCCTCCTTGGCGGGTTCGCGGATCACCGGGACCGCGCCGGGGGCATCGGTATCGTAAACCGAGACGTCGGCAAAACCGTAGTTGCGCACCGAAATCCCGGCCCGGATCGCCGCGTCCCACAGATAGCCCTGGCCCTCCATTTCGTCTTCTTCGCCATCGGGCGCGGTCAGCAGCGCCGAGCCGGGAAGCAGATCGGGATCCTTCGACATCGCGGGATTGGTCTGGTGACGCTCGGCCATGGTCTGTCCGGTGGCGACGAAGCGGTCGGTCTGTTCGGCCTCGTAGGCAAGGCCGCGCCGGGCGTAGTTGACCGAGGCGTTGCGCTCGAGCAGGTCGGGACTGCGCGCGGCGGTCGACCAGGTCCAGCCGGTGCTCGATTGTTCGCCGCTGTTGTAGAAATTGTCGAGCGTGACGAAGTTGCGGGCCAGCGCCTGATGGTTGGGCGAAAGCGCCCGGCCCAGGATCGCCAGGCGCGGATCGCCGTTGCCGCGATCGAGATCGCCGAGCACCTGATCGTAGGTGCGGTTTTCCTTGATGATGAAGATCACGTGCCGGATCCTGGGCTTGATCTGGGCCATGATCTGTTCGGCGGCGGCGCGGGCAGCACCATCGTCAAGCCCGATATTGGCCGCGACCTGGCGCGTCGTTGCCACCAGCTGTTCCTGCGAGGGCAGCGCAAATTCCAGCAATCCGGCCTTTTCGAGCTGGAAGATGTACTGGTTGGCAGGTCCGCAGGCGTCCCCCTGGCTGCGATAGGTGGCAATCTGCGGACGGCATCCCTCCGGGTTCGGACCGGGCGGGCTCTTGCGGTTGGCGACGAATATCCGTTTGCCGTCGCGGCTGGTGGCAACCGTGCTGGGATACCAGGCGGTCGGCACCAGCGCTTCGACCGCGTAGCTTGCTTCGACCGGGGCCAGCACGGCCAGCGCGTTGACCCCGCCCAGCGTCACCAGCAGCCGTCCATCGGGAAGCAGCGCCAGCCCGTTGGGGTTGAAGCCCTTGCCCGGCGAGGCGCCAAGCGCATCGGGCAGACCCACACGGGGCTCCGCCAAAACCCGGCCCGCTGCGAGGTCGATCACCGCCAATCGGTCGGCATTGTCTTCGGTGGCGAGCAGGCGCCCGCTCTGGCGGTCGAGCAAAAGCGAAGTCGGTTCGCCGATCGTGGCGAGGCGCCCGGCCACGCGGACCGTGTTGCCGTCAATCGCCAGCGCCACCACCTCGCGGTCGCGCGGCGCGGAGACCCAGGCCCGGCCGGGATCGCTCCACACCAGCGCGAGCGGATATTCGCCGCCCGGCTTGCCGGCATCGGCGGGATCGATCTTGCCGGGGCGCAGGTCCTGTTCGGCGATGACGGCGTTCGTGCCCAGATCGAGCAAACTGACCGAATCGTTGTAGTAGTTGGCGACCAGTGCCCGCTTCCCGTCGGGGCTGACCGCCACTCCCGCTGCCTGCGGCTTGACGTCCACGCCGTTGCCCGCGGTGTGGCCCAG
>JAKOWQ010000131.1 GCA_029781465.1 Pseudomonadota bacterium | reverse complement strand
TGCTCCACCCGCAGCCGGCCAGCCTCGGCCCGCGCCAGATCCACCAATCCGCGGGCTTCACGCAGGGTCTCGGTCTGCTTCTCCAGGTGCCCCTGCCATCCGGCCACAGTGCCTTCCATGGTCTGCAGCTGCGCGCGCAGTTCCAGGAACGAGGCCCGTAGCCGCTGTTCCAGCAACCGGCTGCCCTCATCGCGCTCACCCAGCGATGCGCCCAGACCGTCCAGCCTGGCATCATGCGCCTGCAACTGGCGAATGATGTCCGTCTGCTGTCGCCCCAGAGTCTCCAGCGCCCGGGCCGCGCTGCTGATCTGCTCGTCGCGCGCCAGCAGGCCCTGCACAATGCGACCCAGCCGCTCGGTTTCCTCCGTGCGCCCGCGGCTCTGTGCCTGCATTTCGCCGCGCAGGGCATGGTCGCGGCCGGCGATCTCGCCGGCAAGCTCCCGACCCAACTGCTCCAGGCTGCTCTGCAGCTGATCCATCCGCCGTAGCTCCACCGCCAGCTGTTCGGTCCGATCGGCCAGACGCACCTGCTGAGCGCTCCGCGCTTCCAGCTGCGCGGCCATGCTGCGGTCGGCCCGCAACCGATCCACCTCAGCGGCGAGCCGCTCGAGCTGCTCGCCCCGCCGATGCTCGCTCTGCTCGCGTTCGCGGTCGATCGCTGCTGCTTGGGCCAACTGGGCCCGCAGCGCCGCTAGCGCGTCATCCAGGTTGGCGATGGCGTCGGCGTTGCGCTGGGAGGCGTCGACCAGCTGTTCCAGGAGCGCCTGCTGCGCGTTGGGGTCGGGAAGGATCGGAGTGCTCAAGCGTTGAGCTCCACCAACTGGCCCGTTTCCAGGAACACCACCCATTCGCCGATGTTGGTCACATGGTCGCCGATGCGCTCGATGCTCTTGGCCGTCCACATCAACTTGCTGGCGCGGTCGATCGTCTGGGGATCGCTGCGCATGGTTTCCAGCAGGTCGCCATAGCACTTGCGGTAAAGGGCATCGATCTCGTTGTCGCGGAGGGCGATGGCACGGGCGGACTGGCCGTTGCGCTGCAGGAAGGCGTCCACCTGACTCTGTAGCAGCGAACAGGCCAGCAGGGCCATCCGCGGGATGTCGACCAGGGGTGCCATCGGTGGGTCGTCGGCGATCTCCAGGGCGGTTACGGCGACGCGCTTCGCATGGTCGCCGATCCGCTCCAGATCGGTGATGATGGCAGAGATGGCCAGGATCTCGCGCAGGTCGGAGGCCAGCGGCTGCTGGCGCGCGATGATCTCCAGGATGTCGCGCTGCAGGTGGGCCCACAGGCGGTTGATGTCCTCATCGCCCTCGATCACGCGCCGGGCCAGTTGGCTGTCGTTGTCGACCAAGGCCCGGGTCGCCGCTTCCAGCGCGGCGCCGACCTGATCGGCCATCGCCCGCAGCCGGTCTTCCAGCCCGCGCATTTCGGATTCGAATGCCGACCGCGTGCCCATATCGATCCTGCTCACTTTCTAGGAGCCGCGCCGTGGCTGTCGGGGGTCGCCGAAGCTTGGGCGACAGGGTTTTCGGCATTGCCGTCGG
>JAKOWQ010000121.1 GCA_029781465.1 Pseudomonadota bacterium | reverse complement strand
ATCATCCGCATCGCCGCCAAGGGCGATGGCGTTACCGCCTCGGGGCGCTTTGCCTGGGGTGCGGCGCCGGGTGATCTGCTGCGCGAGGACGGAACGCTCGAGTGGGGTCCGCACCATGTTCAGCCGCCGTGCCGCCACTTCGGGCGCTGCGGCGGATGCCAGTTGCAGCAACTGGATGAGGAAAGCCTGGCCCAATTCGTCGAGGCGCGGGTGGCCAATGCTTCCAGCGCACAGGGATTGGGCGCGCAGCAGATTGCCGCGCCGCATCTTTCGCCGCCTGCCGCTCGCCGCCGTGCCAGCCTGCGCGCCGAAAGCTCGCAGGGGCGGGTGGTGATCGGCTTTCGCGAGGCGAAGTCGCACCGGCTGGTCGAATTGGCCGAATGCCCGGTGATGCTGCCCGAAATGGTCGCGATCCTGAGCCCCTTGCGCAAGCTGTTGATCCGGCTTGGACAGGGGCAGAAGGCGCCAAAGGCCAGGGGCAAGCACGCCCACGCCAAACTCGCCGCCGATATCGAACTGACCATGGTCGATCAGGGGCTGGACCTCGGGATCAAGGGGCTGGCTTACGAAGGGCTGACCGCGACCGAGGCATTGCTCGATTTCGCCCGGACTCATGGCCTTGCGCGGCTGACGATGGACGCGGGTTACGGCTATGAAACCGTGTGGGAGCCCGAGCCGGTAACCGTTACGCTGGCCGGGATCGCCGTGCCGTTTCCGCCCGGATCGTTCCTGCAGGCGACCACCGACGGCGAGGCGGCGCTGGTCGATGCCGCGCGCGAGTGGCTGAGCGGATGCGCCAGCGTGGCAGACCTGTTTGCGGGGCTCGGCACCTTCGCCTTCGCGCTGGCCGGGCCGGAGTGCAAGGTTTTGGCGGTCGAAGCGGCGCGCGATGCCCACCTCGCTTGCAAGGCGGCGGCGGCGCGCACTGCAAAGCCGGTCCATGCCCTGCACCGCGATCTGTTTCGCAACCACCTGCTGCCGGAAGAGCTGAACCGCTTCGATGCCGTCCTGCTCGATCCGCCCCGGGCCGGAGCGCGCGAACAGGTGGAACGGATCGCCGCCAGCACGGTCGCGCGGGTGGTCTATGTCAGCTGCAACCCCTCCAGCTGGGCGCGCGACGCGGCCATGCTGATCGAGGCCGGTTTCGAGCTAAAGGAATTGCGCCCGGTCGGGCAATTCCGCTGGTCGACCCACGTCGAGCTGGCGAGCTTGCTTGTGCGTTAGCTCGCAACCTCACGCCATTCGCCCGGTGCCAGGTCGCCAAGCGTCCAGTCCCCCACCGCCCAGCGCACCAGCCGCAGCGTAGGGTGCCCCACGGCGGCAGTCATGCGGCGAACCTGGCGGTTCTTGCCCTCGCGGATCGTAAGACGCAGCCACGAATCCGGCACGGTTTTGCGGAACCGCACCGGGGACCCGCGCGGCCACAGGTCGGGAGCAGGGATCAGCTCGGCCTCGGCCGGGCGGGTCATGCCATCCCTCAGCCGAACCCCGCGTCGCAGCGCTTCGAGCGCCGCCGCATCGGGCACGCCTTCGACCTGAACCAGATAGGTCTTGGCCAGCTTGAACCGGGGATCGGCAATCCGCGCCTGGAGCCGCCCATCGTCGGTCAGCAGCAACAGCCCCTCGCTGTCGGTATCGAGACGGCCCGCCGGATAAACCCCCGGCACCTTCACAAAGTCCGCAAGCGTGGACTTGTCCGAGCCATCGGCGCTGAACTGGCACAGCACGCCGTAAGGCTTATTGAACAGGATCAGGCGGGGCATGGGATTGGCGTATGACCGCGTCAGTCCGGGGCGGCAAGCTCGACCACCGAAAGCAGGTTGCTGTCGGGATCGCGCAGCCAGGCAGCGCGGGAGCCGTCGGGAGCGGCAATCACGCCGTTGGCCGCATGGTTGAAGCCCGTGAACCGTTCCGCCACCAGCCCGCGCCCGGCCAGCGCCGCCATCGCCGCATCGACATCGGGCACGGCAAAACCGATCACGGTGTGCTGCGAGGGCGTTGTCTGCTCTACCTGAACTACCCGCAGATCCGATCCTCCGGCATCCAGCAGAAGGGTGCCGGGCAGACGGGCGCGGATGGGCAGGCCAAGCGTCCGCACATAGAATTTCTCGGAGAGCGAAAGATCGCGGACGCAGACAATCGTCTGCAACCGGGCGGCTGCAAGCACCATGGGAAACTCCTGGGTTGTGGAATCGAACGGGAAGGACCGTGTTTGACAAAGCAAATGGGGCCAGCGTTTCCGCCAGCCCCACGCTCGCCTGCATTGTGCCCGGCTGACTTGGGCGATCGCGTTTTCCGGTCCTTCGCTCCAGCCTTCCGTCTACCTTGCGGCCGACACCCGG
>JAKOWQ010000112.1 GCA_029781465.1 Pseudomonadota bacterium | reverse complement strand
GGCGATGTCGGCACGATCCACGCACGATTTTCCCGTATTGATAAGGTATTTCGGCAATTATCACCAAAACACCGGTGTCGAAAGCTGATTTCAGGTGAAACTTCCTGCCTGCGCCGGCGTATCATCGCCGCAGCACCTATCCACCCGGAGAGTCATCATGCGCGTCGGCACCGTCAAGGAAATCAAGAACCACGAATACCGCGTCGGGCTGACCCCGGAGAGCGTCAAGGAGCTGGTGGTCCACGGGCACGAGGTCTGGGTGGAAACCGGCGCAGGGCTGGGCATCGGCTCGACCGATGCCGATTATGTTTCCGCCGGGGCCACGATCAAGGCGACGGCCGCCGAAATTTTCGCCGACTGCGAAATGGTGGTCAAGGTCAAGGAGCCGCAGGCGGGCGAGCGCGCCATGCTGCGCAAGGGCCAGATCCTCTACACCTACCTCCACCTCGCTCCCGATCCCGAACAGACCGCCGATCTGGTCAAGTCGGGCGTCACCGCAATCGCCTATGAAACCGTGACCGGACCGGGCAACACCCTGCCGCTGCTCAAGCCGATGAGCCAGGTTGCCGGACGCATGTCGATCCAGGCCGGCGCGACCGCCCTGGAAAAGGCCCACGGCGGGCGCGGTGTGCTGCTGGGCGGTGTTCCGGGGGTGATGCCGGGCAAGGTGATCGTGATCGGCGGCGGCGTGGTTGGCTTCAACGCGGCGCAGATGGCGGTCGGGCTGGGCGCCGACGTTACCATCCTCGATCGCGATCCCGAAGTGCTCGAACGCCTGGGGATCCACTTTGAAAGCCGCGCCAAGACCCGCTTTTCCAACAAGGCCAATCTCGCGGACTCGATCGCCGATGCCGATCTGGTGATCGGCGCGGTGCTGGTGCCCGGCGCCGCCGCGCCCAAGCTGGTAACGCGCGAGATGCTCTCCTCGATGCGCCCCGGTTCGGTGCTGGTCGACGTTGCGATCGACCAGGGTGGCTGCTTCGAGACCAGCCATGCCACAACCCATGCCGAACCGACCTATGTGGTTGATGGCGTGGTCCACTATTGCGTCGCCAACATGCCCGGCGCGGTGGCGCGCACCAGCACCTATGCGCTCAACAATGTCACCCTTCCCCATGCCTTGCGGATCGCCGATCTTGGCTGGAAGGAGGCGCTGAGGGCCAACCCGCATCTCGCGGCGGGGCTCAACGTCCACGAGGGCAAGATCACCTATGAGGCGGTGGCCCGCGATCTGGGTTATGATTACACCCCGGTGGCCGAAGTACTGGCCTGAGTTGTCCGGAAATTTCCGGGACCTTGTCGCGCCGTTAACCACAAAGGGTCACCAGATGTGATTGCCGCACCGTCTATCCCCGGCAGATGGACGGTGGAGAGGCAATCCGGACGCGACTGATTCGCGCCGCGCTGCGGTTGCTTGCGGGGTTCGTGCTGGCCGTCGCCGCCCCTGCCCTGGCCCACGAGCGCGGCCCCGGCAATCTGGCGCCGGCTTGCCACGCCTATGCCGATAATTCCGCCCAGGCCGATGCGCTGCGCAAGGGTGCTGCGGGATGGATCTGCAGCAACAGCGACTGGAATTCCTACAGCCGGCTGGCGTTGCTGCGCTTCGACCTGGGCCCCGACGGTCGCGTCCCGGCGCAGTATTCCAGCCGCCTGGCCCGCTTCGAGGGGATGCGGATCGATATCGAGCGCCCCGATGGATCGGTTTCAACCCATCTGGTCTCGACACACGAGTTCTTTCCCCGTGGCCACATGCTTCAGGTCGCCAATCTGCCCGAGGCAGGGCAACCGGCCCGCCGCGTCACTATCGAGCTGATCGGCCCGACCTTTACCGGCATGATCAGCGAAGCCCGCTTGCACGATCCAGGGCTGCCTGTGATCGGTCCGGAGCAGGTGTGGATTGCGCTGCTCTGTGGACTCCTGCTGGTTCCGCTGTTCTTCAATCTGGCGCTCTACCGCGTGCTGCGTGACCGCTTCCTGCTGTGGCATATCTCCGTGGTCGGGTTCATGCTGGCGCACACCTTTTTCACCTCCGGGCTGGTCCCCCTTGTCGCAGATGTCCCGATCGGCGCGGTTTCGATGTCGATCGCGATGACCTTTTGCGGCGGGGCCGCATCGGCGCTGATGATGGCGAGCTATTTCATCGAGCGCGACCGGATGGACCTGCCCTATCGCCGGGCGCTGCGCCTGGCAGCGCTGTGGCTGGTGCTCAACGCGGCCTTCTATGCCGCTACGGTCGATTGGCTGCAGGGCTGGTGCCTCAACATCTATTTCGCCAACTGGGCAGTGGCGATGGCGGTGTTGTGCGTGGCGATAGGCAATGCGGTGCTGCGCGGCGGACGCGCGGTAAAGTTCCTGCTCGCATCGTGGGTGCCGCTGTTGATAACCGGCATCTGGCAGATCGTCAGTAGCGTGACCGGCAACGAAGCCGAGCCGATGGCCCTTTTCGTCGCCCAGCGCTTTGCCATCGCCGCTGAAGTGCTGATCACCTCGATCGGGATCGCCGACCGCTTTATCCAGCTGCGCCGCGATCGCGACGATCACCGCGAGTTGACCAGCGAGCTGACCCGCCTGGCCGAGCGCGATCCGCTGACCGGGCTGTTCAATCGCCGCGCAATCGAGGGCCGCTTTGCCGCCTTGCGCGAGGATGGTTTCGCAACGATGGCCCTGCTCGATCTCGATCATTTCAAGTCGATCAACGACGAGTTCGGCCACATGACCGGGGATCAGGTCCTGCGCACGGTCGCAGCCTCGTTGCCCGAGGATCGCGACGTGCTTTCGATTCGCATGGGCGGTGAGGAGTTCATGCTGCTGCTGCGCGGAAAGAGGGCGGCCCAGCGCGCCGAGCAGGTGCGCCAGGCGATCACCGCGCGCGTTGCCCGCGATGTCGACGGGCTGGACCGCCCGGTTACCGCCAGCATGGGCCTTGTCGAAATTCCCGCCGCGGTCATGCCGGACGCCACGTTCGCGGCGATCTATGCCCGAGCTGACGGGCTGCTCTATCAGGCCAAACGTGCTGGCCGAAACCGCACCGTAAGCGAACGGATGACTGTTTTCGCTGATCACCACCAGCGGCAGAAGCCGGCTGCCGCCTAACCCTGTTTCGCTTCGTTCGCGTAAGGCCGGAACGGTGCGCAAACGTCCTCGCGCACCCGGCACAGCCGCCCGCTGGCCCGTTCGATCATCGCCCAGGTGGTGTTGGCCGAAACGATCACCTCGCCCTCGGCATTGCGGAAATCGACCCGCCGGTCGAAACGCGCGCCGGTCGGGCCAGAGGGGATGAAGGTTTCGGCCACCACGCCCTCACCCAGCCCGACATTGCCGCGATAGTCGATCTCGTGCCGGGTCACGACCCAGACATAGGCCTCCTGATGCTCAGGCGCGGCGACGCTCGCCCAGTGCGCGGTGGCGATGTCCTGGATCCAGTTGACCCACACCGCGTTGTTGACGTGGCCCAGCTCGTCGATGTGCTCGGGTCCGGCGATGAAGGTCAGGACGTGGCGGTTGCTCATCAGCCCGGCTCCTTGCGGCCCACCCGCTGCAACATCGATGCGATCGCGGAACGGGGGTCGGCAACACCCACGGTCAGCATCTCGCGCATGTCGCGGGCGATGGTCGGATCGCCGCTTTCGCGGGTCAGCGCGGCGAGCCATTCCTCCATCGTGACCACGCCGTCGCCACCCGCCTCGCGGCGATTGGCCTCCAGCAGGTCGCGGGTGAAGTCAAAGAAGTCGCGCCCTTTGCGTTGCGCCGCGCCCTCGGCGATCATGGCAAACACCGAGCCGCAGGCATAATAGGCGCGATTTTCCTGGCGTGAGCCGGCGGTCGCGATCGGCTTGTCCTTGGCCAGCGCCAGACAATCGCTCCAATCCTTGTGGAGCTCGAGGCCGCTCTGGTAATTTGGATCGATTCGCTCGATCAGCCGGTAAGCCAGCAAATTTGCCCCGCCTTCGGTAATCCAGGCTTCGTTCGGCTGGCTGTAGGCAACCGCCTGACCCAGCCAGAAATGCGCCGATTCGTGCCCGACAAACCAGCGCAGGCGGGCGAGATTGTCCGGCGAAGGCGTGAGCAGTCCATCGCCTTCTAGGCGCACAGCCAGCAGGTTCGGCAGCACGCCCCCACCCTGACTATGCCGGCCCGCGGTGGGGCCGGCCCAGCTGATCAGGATGGTTGGCTTGCCGCCCCCACCCGGCGCGCCCAAGCGTTCGCGAAACAGCGCGATCGACCGCGGCAGGAATTCGACCATCTCGCCGCGCAGCCAGCCGGGAAGCTGGGGATCGACGATGCCCGAAAAGCCGTCGCCTGCGACAGGCCGGGGAGTGCCGAACACCACGTAGGTTTCTAGATCGCCGGTCGTCGCCGAGCGGTAGGGCACGCCCTTGTAAAGCAATTGTCGACCCGGATAGCGAAAGGTGATCGTGGTCCGGGGTGCCGGATCCTCGGGCCGGTCGCTCTTCGCCAGCCAGGGGCCGGCCGCAAAGTGCCCGGTGAACAGCGCGACGGTTCCGTCGGAGAAGGCCAACGCCGGATCGTAGTCCGCCAGAAGGTCCTGCGCGAAGGGCGTGAAGCGGACCGTCACCCGGCGCGGAACATTGCCACGCGCGACAGTGAAGACGTCGAAATCGCCGCGCCGCTCCAGTTTCACCCTGGGCGTTTCGACCACCCAGCTGCGCAGCCGCCAGCTGTCCTTGGTCCGGCGGGCGAGCGCGGAATTGACGAAGGCCCAGGCCGGCGCCGATTGTGGCAGATCGAAGATGGCCTTGTAGCCATCGCCATCGCGGATCACTTCGACCCGCAGCGACCGGCCAGCCGGACTGGCCCCGGCGGCCGACCCCGCCACGAACAGGAAAAGCGCGGCAATCGCGATGCGAAATTTCATCCCTCCACCCCCAGCTGCCAGAGGATGAAGGCAAACTCCTCAGCCGTCTCCTTCAGGCTCTCGAACCGGCCCGACTTGCCGCCGTGCCCGGCGCCCATGTTGGTTTTCAAGAGCAGCTCGTTCTGGTCCGTCTTCATCTCGCGCAGCCGCGCCACCCATTTGGCCGGCTCCCAATAGGTCACGCGCGGATCGTTGAGCCCCGCGGTCACCAGCAGCGGCGGATAGGCCTGGGCCTTGACCTGGTCGTAGGGCGAATAGGAGCGGATCAGCGCGAAGGCGGCCTCATCCTCGATCGGGTTGCCCCATTCGGGCCATTCGCCCGGCGTGAGCGGCAGGGTGGGATCGAGCATGGTATTGAGCACATCGACAAACGGCACGTGGGCCACCACCGCGCCCCACAGCGCGGGATCGGAATTGATCACTGCCCCCATCAGCTCGCCCCCGGCCGAGCCGCCGGAAATGCTGATCCGGCCAGCCTGGGTATGGCCCTGCGCGATCAAGCCCTTCGCCACATCGACGAAATCGTGGAAGGTATTGGTGCGCCGTTCCAGCTTTCCGGCCTTGTACCAGGCCCGCCCCAGGTCGTCGCCGCCGCGGATATGGGCGATGGCATAGGCGAAGCCGCGATCGACCAGCGACAGGCGGGTGGTCGAAAAGCCCGGCTCGATAGCGATGCCATAGGCACCGTAGCCATAGAGGTGGAGCGGACCGCCGGGCTGGCGGTCCCTGCGATAGACCAGGCTGACCGGCACCAGAGTGCCATCACGCGCCGCGATCTCCAGCCGCTCGGTGGCATAGAGCGAGGCGTCGTAGCCCGAGGGGATTTCCTGCACCTTGAGCGTGGTGAGGCTGCGCGCGGCCACGTCATAGTCCAGCACCGATGCCGGACTGACCATGCTTTCATAGGACAGCCGCAGCTTCGTAACCGCCCATTCGGGATTGTCGCCCAGCCCCGCGCTGAAGCTGGCCTCGGGAAAGGCGATCGGCTCGACCCGGGCGGGATCGTCGTAATAGCGCACCTCGATCCGGTCGAGCCCGCGCACCCGGCCCTCGATCACGTAGAAATCGCGAAACAGATCGAACCCGGTCAGGTAGAATTCGTCGCTGCCTTCGATCAGCGTGGTCCATTCGCCCGGTGCGGACAGCGGCGCGGTGGCGAGGCGGAAGTTCTCGTGGCTGTCGTTGGCGTGGACAAAGATCGTCTCGCCGCGCAGGTCGACATCGTATTCCACCCCCGCCTGCCGCGCCCTGACCAGGATCGGCGCGGCCAGCGGATCGGCGGCGGGCACCAGCCGCACCTCGCTGGTTTCGTGATCGGATGTGCCGATGATCAGCCACTGCTCGTTGGCCGAAAGCGAGGCGCCGACGCGAAAGCCGTCATCATCCTCGTGGTAAAGTTCGACATCCTCCGCCACGGGCTGGCCCAGCCAGTGCAGCCGCGCGTTGTCGGTCCGCCACTGCTCGTTGGCGAGCGAATAGATCAGCCCCTTGTCCCCCGCGACCCAGACCAGGCTGGAAAGCGTTCCGGGGATCTCGTCGGGCAGCACCTCGCCGCTGGCGATCACCTTGATCCGGGCGGTGAAGCGTTCCGAGCCGTTGTCATCGACCGACCAGGCCAGCAGGCGCCCGTCCTGCGACACCGAAATTGCCCCGAGACGAAAATACTCGTGCCCCTCGGCCAGCGCCACCTCGTCGAGGATCAGCTCGTCGGCACCGCCCGCCACGGGGCGACGCCACCACTTCTTGTATTCGGCGCCTTCCTCGAACTCGATCCAGTAGAGCCAGTCCCCGTCCTTTTGCGGGACCGACTTGTCGGCCTCCTTGATCCGGCCGCGCATTTCCTTGAACAGCGCGTCGACCCGCCCCCTGTGCGGGGCCATCCGGCTTTCGAACCAGGCGTTTTCCGCCTCGAGATGGGCGAGCACGGCCTTGTCGGAAACCTCGGGATAGCCCGGATCGCGCAGCCAGGCGTAGTCGTCGCGAAGCGCGATCCCGTGGTGGGTTTCGACGTGCGGCTGCTTTGCCGCGACGGGGGGAGTGGCAAGGTTCATGCTCCGGCTCTATGGTGGGTACAGAAGGACTGCAACACCATGCTGATGAACACCCACAAGGCGCGGCTCGATGCGCTGCGCAAGGAACTCAAATCCCGCGGGCTCGACGGATTTGTCGTGCCGATTTCCGACGAGCACATGAGCGAATATGTCGGCGCCTATGCCCAGCGGCTGGCCTGGCTGACCGGGTTCGGCGGATCGGCCGGAACCGCCGTGGTGCTGGCCGACAAGGCCGCGATCTTCGTCGACGGGCGCTATACCCTGCAAGTGCGCGAGCAGGTCGATGGCAGCCTGTTCGATTACCAGGCGGTCCCCGCCACCTCGGCCGCCAGGTGGCTGGGCGAAAGCGCGCCCGAAGGTGCCAGGATCGGCTACGATGCCTGGCTCCATGGCAAGCCCTGGACCGATGCGGTGAGCAAGGAGCTGGCCGCGCGGCAGGCCACGCTGGTCGCGGTCGAAGGCAATCCGATCGACGCGGTCTGGGCCGACCGGCCCACGCCCTCGCTGGCTTCGGCGCTGGTTCATTCCAACCAGTATGCCGGGGTTTCGAGCGAGGCCAAGCGCCAGGCGGTGGCCGAATGGCTGGGCGAGAAGAAGCTCGATGCGGCGGTGATCTCCGCGCTCGATTCGGTGGCCTGGCTGCTCAACATCCGCGGCGCCGATGTCGATCGCACCCCCGTCGCGCTGAGCTTCGTGCTGGCCCACGCCGATGGCACGGCCGAACTGTACATCGCGCCCGAAAAGATCACGCCCGAACTGCGCGCCCATCTTGGCAATGCCGTGACGATCCGCGACCGCGACCAATTCGTCCCCGGCCTGAAGGTGCTGGCGGGCAAGAAGGTGGCGGTCGATCCCGAGCGTGCGGTGGCCGCGATCTTCGCCACGCTGGCCGGCGCCGGGGCCGAAGTGGTCGAAACCACCGACCCCACCGTGCTGCCGCGCGCGACCAAGAATCCGGTCGAACAGGCCGGTCACCGCGCCGCCCAGGCGCGCGACGGGGCGGCGGTGGCGCGGTTCCTCCATTGGCTGTCGGTCGAATGCCCCAAGGGCGGCGAGAGCGAGCTTTCCGCCGCCGCACGGCTGCTGGCGCTGCGCGAGGAGGGTGGCCTGCTCAAGGATCTTTCCTTCGACACCATCTCCGCCGCCGGGCCCAATGCCGCCAGCCCGCACTACCGGGTGAGCGAGGAAAGCAACCTGCCGATCCTGCCCAATTCGATCTATCTGGTCGATTCGGGCGGACAATATCTCGATGGCACCACCGACATTACCCGCACGGTGTGGATCGGCCCGGGCGAACCGGGCGCCGAACACAAGGACCGCTTCACCCGCGTGCTCAAGGGCCACATCGCGCTGGCATTGGCGGTGTTTCCCAAAGGGACGCTAGGCAGCCAGCTCGACAGTTTTGCGCGCGCGGCCCTGTGGCAGGCCGGGCTCGATTACAACCACGGCACCGGGCACGGGGTGGGCAGCTTCCTTTCGGTTCACGAAGGGCCGCAGCGCATCGCCAAGGCCCAGGGCGGGCAAGCCGGGACCGGGCAGGAACTGCTCCCCGGCATGATCCTTTCCAACGAGCCGGGTTATTACAAGGCTGGCGAATACGGCATCCGGATCGAAAACCTGGTGCTGGTCGAACCGCGCGCGATCGCCGGAGCCGAGGGTGACTTTTTCGGCTTCGAGAACCTCACCTGGGTGCCAATCGACCGCGCGCTGGTCAACTGCGCATTGCTGACGCGTGACGAGGTGGCCTGGTGGAACCAGTATCACGCCCGGGTCGAGGATCTGCTCGCACCGCAGCTTTCGGGTGCCGACCTGGCCTGGCTGAAGCAGGCCTGCGCGCCCTTGTAACACTCATTTGTTCCTGTATTGTTCTCCCATCGAATCGAAGGAGAAGCGAAGATGATCGGTTATGTCACCGTAGGGACCAACGACCTTGCCCGCGCCGCCAGGTTCTATGATGCCATCGCTGCCGAGATGGGCACCGGCCGGATGATGGAGTTTGACAGCTTCATTGCCTGGGGCACGCCCGGCGGCGGCGCCGGGATCGCTGCCACCGCGCCTTTCGACGGCAATGCGGCGACGGTCGGCAACGGGGTGATGGTCGGGCTTGAAGCGCGCGACAAGGATCAGGTCGACCGCCTTTACGCGATCGCGCTGGCCAACGGCGGCTCGGACGAAGGCGCGCCCGGCCCGCGCGGCGATGGCGGGTTTTATGCCGGCTATTTCCGCGATCCCGACGGCAACAAGCTCAACGCCTTCGTGATGGGCGGCTGACGGCTGCAATACGCGGCATGAACGGCACACCCCGATCGTGACAATTGGCGACAAAATCGGCGCGAGCGGGCATAATCGCGCGACAATGATTGCCTAGACCGGCTGACAGGAAGCTGCGGTACCGCATCCCCCCTCCCTCTTGGTCGGGCCGCGGCTTCACCCTTTCTGGATGGGAGTTCGCCAATGAATAAGTTCTTGATCGGCATTTCGCTTGCGGCGCTTGGCGGTGCGGGCCTGGCCATCGCGCAGGATCGCGGCCCCGGGTTCGACCCGATGGGCGACAAGATCGTTACCCGCGCAGAAGCCCAGACCATGGCCGCCGAGGAATTCGCCAAGCTCGACGCCAACCACGACGGCAAGCTCGATCAAAGCGATCGTGCCGAACACCGCGAGGAGCGCAAGGAAGCCCGCTTCGCGATGCTCGATACCAACAAGGATGGCTCGATCTCGCGCGAGGAATTCGCTGCGGCTCACCCCGACGGGCACCGCGGCGCGCCAGGCCGGAATGGCCCTGGCGGCATGGGCCGGGGCGACCATGATGGCATGGCGATGATGATGGTGCACATGGCCGACGCCAACAAGGATGGCGTTGTGACTAAGGAAGAGTTCACCGCTTCGCACCTCGCCATGTTTGACAAGGCCGATACCAACAAGGACGGCAAGGTGACCCCCGAAGAGCGTCAGGCCGCTCACGCCAAGATGCGCGAGCACATGAAGGGCATGAAGGGCAAGCGTCACGGCGATCGCGGCATGCCGCCCCCGCCACCCGCTGGCTAAGGCCCAGGTTCGCTGCCCGGCAATGACCGAAGCCACAACCCGCCTTTTGCTGGTCGATGACGAGCAGACCCTGCGCAAGCCCCTGGCCGAGTACCTCTCGCGCCAGGGGTTTGCCGTATCGCAGGCCGCCAGCGCCGCAGAAGCGCGCAGCCGGTTGCGCGATGAAACCATCGATCTGGTCCTGCTCGACATCATGATGCCCGGGGAAGACGGGCTTTCCCTGTGCCGCCACATTTCCGAGACCCGGGCGATCCCGGTCATCCTGCTGACCGCACGGGGCGAAGCGATGGATCGCATCGTCGGCCTTGAAATCGGCGCCGATGACTATGTGGTCAAGCCATTCGAGCCGCGCGAGCTGGTGGCGCGGGTCCGTTCGGTGTTGCGCCGCACCGCCAAGGGCGCCCCCGCACCGGGCGAAGACGAGATACTCGAATTCGATGGCTGGCGGCTCGATCCGCTCAAACGCCGTCTGACCGCGCCCGATGGAGCGCTGGTTCCCATTTCCTCGGTCGAATTCCGCCTGCTGATGGCGCTGCTCGAACATCCGCGCCAGGTCCTGGATCGCGACCGTTTGCTCGACATGGTTCAGGGACGCGAGGCCCACCTGTTTGACCGCGCGGTCGACAACCAGATCAGCCGCCTGCGCCGCAAGATCGAGGCCGACAGCCGCAATCCGGTCCTGATCCAGACAGTGTGGGGTGGCGGCTATATGCTGGCGGCCGACGTCCGCCGCCTGCGCCCGACGGAAGCCTGAAACCGGTGCGGGTCCTTGCAAGGTTCTGGCCGCGCAGCCTCCAGGGTCAGGTCTTGCTGGCGGTGGCTCTGGCATTGCTGTTTGCCCAGGCGATCAGCGCCACGCTGCTTTGGCGGGCGCAGGCCGAGCGACGCGAAGCCGCACTGGTTCACACCGCGGCAATGCGGCTTTTCGCGGCCAACCGCGATGATCGGTTCCTGGGTCTGCCCGGTGAGCATCCACCCGAAATGATCGCATCCGCGCGGCGGCTGAAAGTGGAGCGCAGTGCCAAGGCGACGGTGGACGACGATGATCGGCTCGGCCACGACGAGGAGGAACTGCGCGAGATTCTCTCGTCGCAAGGCCTCGAGCTGACTGAAGTGGCGATAGCGCGGCGGCCGGCAAGCGACGACCCGCATCTGGCGCGCAGACTCGCGCGGCGGCGCGAACTTTTGGGTGGCCATGGCCACGCCGGTCCCGAACAGATCATGGTGGCCTCGGTGCGGATCAAGGGTTCGCCCGAATGGCTGACCGTGCGAATTCCCATGCCGGGCCCCGATCGCGGGCTGATTGCATCGCTGATCGGCCAGACGCTGCTGCTCTATGGCATCCTGGTTGGCGCCATTGCCTTGATCCTCGGCAGAATCACCCGCCCGCTCGCGGCATTGACCGGCCGGCTGGAACGCTTTGCCCAGACCCCGGACACCAAGGGACAGATGGCACCCGAAGGCCCCGATGACGTGCGCCGCCTGATCGACGCGCACAATCTGATGGAAGGACGGATCGCCGCCCTGCTGGACGAAAAGGACGTGATGCTGGGGGCGATCGGGCACGATCTCAAGACCCCGCTGGCCGCGCTCAGGGTGCGGATCGAAAGCGTCGAGGATGAGGCCGAGCGTCTGCGCATGGCCGCAACGATCGAGGATATCACCAAATCGCTCGACGATATCCTTTCGCTCGCGCGGGTCGGGCGGCCCAGCGATCCCAAGGAGCCGGTCGATCTCTCCGCGCTGGTTGCCCAGGTGGTGGAAGAGTTCGAGGACATGGGAGAGCCGGTTACGCTGACGGAAGCCTCGCGGATCGTCGTGCCGCTGCGCGCCACCTGGCTGCGCCGGGGACTGCGCAACCTGGTCTCCAACGCCCTGCGTTATGGCCAGAACGCGCGGGTCAGCCTGACGCGCACCGGCGACGAGGCGGTGATCCGTATCGATGACGATGGCCCGGGCATCCCCGAGAACCAGATCGAACGGATGCAGGAGCCCTTCACCCGCGGCGAGCCTTCGCGCAACAGCGAGACAGGCGGTGCGGGCCTGGGGCTGGCCCTGGCCCGGGCGATCGCCGAACAGCACGGCGGCAGCCTGCGTCTTGCCAACCGGCACGGCGCCGATGGCGCGATCGCCGGGCTGAGCGCGGCGATCTGCCTGCCCCTGGCCTGACCCTATCGCGCCTTGGCCAGTGCCGCGGTAAATTCCGCGCTGCGCGCCTGCCGCAAATTCGCACAACTGCGTACCTGCTCGACCGTGCGTTCGAGCGCCAGTGCTCCGGTCTTGCCTTGCAACCTCGGCCGCAGAAGGTCTTCGATTGCATTGGCCTTTTCGAGCGAGCAGAACCCCGCAAGCATTCGGGGCAACCGGTTGGCAAGGAAAATGCCGCTGGATCCACCCAACAGCTCGCCGATATTCTGCTTGAGCCAGGCAAA
The DNA here is from genome assembly GCA_029781465.1 of Pseudomonadota bacterium. GTDB lineage: Bacteria > Pseudomonadota > Alphaproteobacteria > Sphingomonadales > Sphingomonadaceae > Novosphingobium. Next base: position 638 of record JAKOWQ010000112.1, on the reverse strand, counting down.
TCCGTAGTCGGCGGTGCCGCCATTGCCCAGCACCCCGGCGATGATGTCGATCCGCTCGCTGCGGCGCAGGCGCGGATCGGCAAATTCCTCAAGCAGCCAGCGCGCAACCGCTGGTTGCCCGGAACCGGCCAGTGCGCCCAGCGCGGCCGGACGAAACAGCGGATCCTGAGAAGCCAGAGCCTGATCGGCGAGCGCTCTGGCCGCCGGCATCTTGCCCTTGCCAAGCCGGATCGCGAAGGCTGGCCCGAACCAAACCGGATCCAGCGCGGCCGTGTCGCCCTTGAGATAGGCTTCAGCCGCCGCGCCAAATTCCCTTCGCAGCTTGGCGTCGCGCACCGCCAGCGCCAGCCGAGCGACTATCCGCTCCCGCTGGAGCGCCACTTCCGGTTCTTCGCCGGCATAGTGCCCCGCGCGGGGATCGAAGCCGAGCTTTTCCAGTTTGGGGCGGTAGATCGTCTCGAGGAGACGGCGCATGCCTTTCTTGCCCGGTTTGCCGAGCAATCCCGTCCCCGCGAGCGACTCGAGATTGGCGATCCCGGCTTCGGCGGCATAACTGTCGGGGTTATCGGCAAGGCTTCTCGCCGCCTCCAGCACCTGGCGCGGCGTGGCGCGCCCGGCCTGGAAGCTGGCATAGAGCG